>VGXN01000098.1 GCA_016873335.1 Phycisphaerae bacterium
ACATCGACTTCCTGACCAGGCTTCACCACATCGAGTGGGTTTTCGATCTTCTGATCGCTCAGTTCGGAGATGTGCAGCAGACCCTCAAGACCATCCTCGAGTTCCACAAACACGCCGAAGTTCGTGATCTTCGTGATCTTGCCCTTCACGATCATGCCCGGGCGATAGGCGCCAGGGATCGCTTCGACCCACGGATCCTCGGTCAACTGC
The DNA here is from genome assembly GCA_016873335.1 of Phycisphaerae bacterium. Taxonomy (GTDB): domain Bacteria; phylum Planctomycetota; class Phycisphaerae; order Phycisphaerales; family SM1A02; genus F1-60-MAGs104. The sequence goes on from VGXN01000098.1 coordinate 211, forward strand.
TTGATGCCGAGACCGACGCGCTGCTTCTCCTGGTCGACTTCAATGACCACGCACTTCACCTCGTCGCCCTTCTTGAAGAGCTCGTTCGGGTGCGCGATCTTCTTGGTCCACGACATGTCGGAGATGTGCAGCAATCCATCGATGCCCGACTCAATTTCGATGAAGGCGCCGTAGTTGGCAAGATTGCGGACCTTGCCCGTGATCACGGTGCCAAGCGGATAGTGCTCGGCGACGAGATCCCACGGGTTCACTTCGCACTGCTTCATGCCGAGGGAGATTTCGAGCTTGTCCTTGTTGAAGTCAAGCACGACCACATCGGTCTCCTGATTGACCTGCACCAGTTCGCTCGGATGGTTGATGCGTCGAGTCCACGACATCTCACTGACATGCACAAGACCTTCGATGCCGTCCTCGAGGCGCACGAACGCTCCGTAGGACATGAGGCTGACGACCGACCCGCGCACGCGCGCGCCGACGGGGTACTTCTTTTCGATCTCCTCCCATGGGCTCGGTTCGCGCTGCTTCAAACCGAGCGCGATCTTCTCGCGCTCGCGGTCGATGTTCAGCACCTTCACTTCAACTTCCTGCCCAATCCTCACGATCTCGGATGGGTGGTTCACACGGCCCCAGGACATGTCGGTGACATGCAGCAGTCCGTCGATGCCGCCGAGATCGATGAATGCGCCGAAATCGGCGATATTCGTGACATAGCCCTTCACGATGTCGCCTTCCTTGACGCGGGTCAGGAGCGTCTTGCGCGCTTCCTCGCGCTCGACCTCGATCAGACGGCGGCGGCTGATGACGATGTTGCGGCGTTCCAGATCGATCTTCAACACCAGCGCACGCATCGTGCGGCCGACAAAGTCGCCCACATCACCTGGGCGTCGGATGTCGACCTGCGACGCGGGTAGGAAGACGGGAACACCGATGTCCACGAGCAGACCACCCTTGATCTTGCGGAGGCACTTGCCCTCGACGACGTCGTTCTCCTTCTTGGTTGCCACGAGGGTTTCCCAGCCTCGGATGCGGTCAGCCTTGCGCTTCGAGAGGACGATGTTGCCTTCGGCGTCCTCGAGTTCCTCCAGCACCACTTCCACGGTGTCGCCAACGGACACGCCGCCGGAGTCCTCGAACTCTTCCTTCGAAATCTGCCCCTCACTCTTCAGTCCGACATCGACGATGACATAGTCGCCGCTGATCGACACAACCTTGCCCTTGAGGAGGGTATCGGCCCCTCCGGTTGTCTTTGCTTTGTCTGCGGCAGCGGCGAGGTCGTTGACCGTTGCTTTGGTGCCAAGGGCGTCGCGAACCATCTGGTCAGCGATATCGAGGTCGAGTCCGATGTCTTGAATGAGGTTGTAGTCAACCATGGGGTGCGGGCTTTCGATGCGCGGGGAGGCACTGTGCCATCCTCGCAAGGCGGAGCCCTCGGGACGATCCCAAGGGCGAGCCGAACAATGTATCAGGTTTCCGCGGCGATTCGAGGGGGGAGATTCCTGCGCATGGCTCGAAAGCCCAGCACCCCTGCGAGGTTCACCAGCATGCAGAGCATGAAAAACCACGGTCCCGCGCCAAGGCGCGTGAGCGGGTCATAGAGAAGGACCGCGAGAAACGGCGCGATGGCTCCGCGGATGCCGTTGAGCGTGACATGCACCGCCATGTACTCGCTATCTCGGTGGGCGGGTGCGAAGTCATGGTGCCCAAGGTTCCATGCAAGCGAGCCACCCGCGAACCCGATGCCAAGCATCACGCTCGATGCGTACATCAGTGTCATCGAGTCCAGGAGCGCGGCGAGCCAGATGGCGCCTGATCCAAGGACAAATGTCCAGCCATGCACCGCACGGAATGCCACCACATGCTGCTTGGACAGCAGCCGTGACCAGATTGGAATCGCCAGCGGCATCACGACCAACGGGATCACGGTGGTGACAAGGATTCCCTCGAGGTAGGAGGTATGGAACTGATCATTCAGCACGAGTACTTGCGGCGGCCCGACCATGAGACTGCCGAGTCCGAAGACCGACATCCACCACATGAAACGCGCATAGAGCCGATCATCTCGCAGCAGATGCAACAGGTGGCGCGGGTCGATGCGCGCAGCCCCCGAACCCGACTCGATTTCCGCCAGCTGCAGCCCGCGCTGCCCGCGCAACCGGACCTTTCGCCAGATGCTGTTGGCGATCACACCTGTCAGTGCCAGTGCGGGGAACAGATAGCGGAAGCTGTCTGCGCGCAGATCGAGCGCTGAGCCGATCAGCAACCCTGCGAGCGCCAGGACAAGCGACTGCACCGTTGCCATGCGCCCTGCGATGATGGCTCGGCTTGCGCGCGGGTAGTTGTGCCGCCAGACGACGGCGCGCACGGTGATGACTCCTGTCCACGCGATGCGCGAGATCATCACGAGCGCGACCAGCAGCAGAAGTCCGAGCGTGTTGACGGGCACGAACGCCGCAAGAAGAACGCACGCGCATGTGAGCAGCTGCAGTCCACTGATGAACGCGACCTTCGGCTTGCCATGGGCAAGTGCCGCCCAGACGAATGAACTGAGGTTGGCGACATTCGGTGCGGCGCTCACCGCAGCGACCGCGTAGTCGACCGTCGTTGGATCGACGCCTTCGACACCCGTGAACATCTTCTTGACCACGATCGCCATGGTGCCGCCCTCGAGCGCGCCAAGCATGAGCGGCATCAGCATGCCCGAGTACAACTCGTGCGCATAGTTGGTCCGCAGCATGGTCGGCAGGGCGCGGGGGTGGAACTCGCCGACAAATGCGCCGAGGCGCTGGAAGAGCAGTGGGGGTGAGAACACGGTCATACGAACGCAACGCTTGGGCTGCGTTCGCGCTCCCAAGCGTAGGAGGAAATCGGGCTTCGTTGGCTGTGATTTGCTGCGGCTGATTTTCGCGGCGCGAGCCGAGCGGCTATCGTTCACGCTGTCAGCGATTGGTCCTGTCGACGGAGGCCGGTTCGACATGCGCTCGAACCTTGCACGAACCCAAGGGATCGCAGATCTGCGACGAAGATCAAGCCTCCGGCGATGGCGCCGAGTGGAAGATCGGGATCGTCGGACTTCGAACCCACCTGCGAGTTGGGTTCGAGACCAATGAGCCGGCCCAGCCCCGCTTCGGCGCGGGCGCGAGTTCGCTCGGGCCGTCGGCAGGACCAATCGCTGACTTCGCTCACCTGCGCACGGCGGCGCGGAGCGCCTGCCAACTGCACTCAAGCGAATCGGGGACCACGCGCACTTCGCCGATGGTCGCCATGAAGTTGGTGTCGCCGCTCCAGCGGGGAACGACATGGACATGCAGGTGCTCGGGCAGTCCGGCACCCGCAGCTCGTCCCTGATTGACTCCCACATTCACCCCTTGCGCATGGAGAGCGCGTTCGACCAGTTCCACCGCGAAGTCCACGAGTTCCCAGAGGTGCGCCCGCTGCGGCGCGGTGTAGTCCTGCAGGGTGGGGCGTGCTTCGGCAAGCGCCACCAACACATGTCCGTTGGAGTAGGGGTAGCGGTTGAGCATGATCAGCCCGTGCTCATTTCTGTGCACGACGAAGTGCGCATGGTCGTTCGCAGGATCCTCCCACGCCGCCCGCAGAAAGTTGCCGAGCTGTGGCGCGTCCGCGCTCTTCACGTCGCCGTGACGCGCTTCAAGATCGCGCAGGTACGCCATGCGCCAAGGAGCCCAGAGGTCATGATGCGCCATCGGCGCGAGTGTAGAAGCGCGACCGCGCTTCACATGGTCTTCAGCGCGCGCGTGCCCAGCGCAGCAGTTCGATGGGAGTCGGCGGCTTCCCTTGCATCAGGATGCCGATGCGGAAGATGCGCGCCCCGAGCCACACGAGTCCGATCGCCCCGATGGCGTTCGTAAGAAGCGCGGCGCCGACCTGCCACGCCGGGATTCCCTCCACGGCGCCCATCGTTCTCAGCACCATCACAAACGGGCCAATCGGCGGGATGAAGCTGGTGACCGTCGCGAGGATGCCCGTCGGATTCTCCGAGATGGGAAGCCACAGCATCATCGGCATCATCATGAGAAGCATGACTGGCGAGACCAGCGTCTGAGCCTCGCGGAGGTCGCTTACGGCACTTCCGACTGCGGCCATCATTGCTGCGCACATGAAGTAGCCGAGCAGGAACCAGACGACGAAGAGAAGGATGGTCGGGACATCCACGAGGTCTGTCACAGCGAGGAGCGTGAGTCCGACCATCCCCGCGATGCCATACATGCCGAGCATCACCAAACTCACCAGACTTTGTCCCAGAATCTTTCCGGCGAGCAGTTCGAGCGGACTCGTGGCGGACAGCAGCACTTCGATCACCTTGCTCGACTTCTCCTCGATGGTGGAAGTCAGCAGTTGATTCGCGCTTGTGAATGACGCGATCCACATGAGGAACATGAACGCCCCTGGGAGAATCATGCGAATCTCGAAGCGTTCCCT
>VGXN01000099.1 GCA_016873335.1 Phycisphaerae bacterium
TCACGAGCATCATCCATGGGAAGAGCGGCATGCGCAGAAGCGTCATGCCAGGGCAGCGCATGACGAGGATCGTGGCGATCAGATTGATCGCCGTGATGATGCTGCCGAAACCGCTCACCATGATGCCGAGGATCCAGTAGTCCGTGGAGTTGCCCGGGGCGTAGGTGCGCGAGGTCAGTGGCGCGTACGCAAACCAGCCCACATCCGGTGCTGCGGAAGTGCCGTAGAGTCCCTGTGCGCCGATGTAGGAGTAATAGAGCAGCAGCGCACCGAAAACGAAGAGCCACAACCCAAACGCGTTCAACCGCGGGAAGGCCATGTCACGCGCCCCAACCATCAGCGGCACGAGATAGTTGCCCATTCCAAGCAGGATCGGCATGCCCACGAGGAACACCATGGTGGTGCCATGCATCGTGAACAGTTGATTGAAGGTGTTGGGATCGATGAGTTGCGATCCGGCCCGTGCCAGCTGCGCGCGCATCGCAGCGGCCTCCAGCCCGGCGACAAGGAAGAACACCAGCCCGAACCCCACATACATCATGCCAAGCCGCTTGTGATCCACGGACACCACCCACGAGTGCACGCGTGCACCGAGTGTCATTGAACTCGGGAGTGCTTCAGCGTCTGCGTGTCCAGCGATTGCCATCGTGTGTCTCGTCTCTCTTCCGTTCAGTGCAGCGACGAAAGGTAATCCACCAACGCATCGAGTTCGGGATCCGTCAACTGCAGGCTCGGCATGTTGCACCCAGGCTTCAACTGCTGCGGATCGACGAGCCACGCTCGCAGGGTGTCGCGGTTCAGAGGCGCCATGCCAGCAGCGATCGTTTCACGGCTCATGAGGTGAGTCAGATTGGGCCCGAACGCGCCCGCACTCGATCCGTCAATCGCGTGGCAGTTCATGCAGGCAAGACGCAGGAACACGGCGCGGCCTGCGGCGAAGGATGGATCCTCGCGCGCGGGCGCGGTCTGCGCCCGCCGCCAAGATTCAAACTGCGCCTCATCCACCGCCCGCACACGCAGCAGCATGTTCGCGTGCTGCGTTCCGCAGTACTCGGCACACTGCCCCAGGTAGGTGCCCGCCTTCTCCGCCTCGAACCACGTGTTGTTGAAGCGACCAGGCACGAGATCCGTCTTGCCGTTGAGCGCAGGCACCCACCAGGAATGGATCACATCCGCCGATGCCAGTCGAAGCCACACGGGACGCCCCACCGGCACGATGAGTTCGTTCGCCGTCACGACCGCTGCACCACCCTTCTCATCCGCAATGCGGTACTCCCACCACCACTGATGGCCGATCACATCGACCGCCAGCGCACCCTCGGGCGGTTCGGTGCGCTGCACATCCTTGATGGTTCGCACCGTCGCCAGCGCCAGCACAAAGACGATCACCAGCGGGATGACCGTCCACGCCAGTTCGATCGGATTGCTGCCGAAGACCTGCACAGGCTCACCGCGCTCACCCGCGCGGCGGCGGTAACGGATGATCGCCCACAGCAGCGCGCCCTCGACAACGATGAAGATCGCGGCGCAAATGCCGACGACGAGCGCCGCGAGCGACTGAATCTCCCGTGCGGGCGGACTGACGGGCGTCAGGATGCTGGTGCTCTGCAGTTGCGCCTCGCTCGTGGGCGCACACACCGGCGCGGCGTCCACGCCAAATGCTCCGCATGCGATCCATGCGGCAATGATCAGGCAGGAAGGAACGTGTGCTGTCGACACTCTCATGGAACCAATCCCTGCCGCACTGACGGGAATGGTACTTGATCCATGTTCAAATGTGCGGCATGTCACCGCGCCGGCAGTGGCTCGGCTATCCTCTGCACACTCCACACGCCGGCGTGGCGGAACTGGCAGACGCGATGGACTCAAAATCCATTGGGGCTCACACCTCGTGCAGGTTCGATTCCTGTCGCCGGTACTCGAAAGGCGCACGGATGCGCATCACCCCTCGCCATTCACGCCACGCGAGTAGTTCGGGGACTCCTTCGTGATCTGGATGTCGTGCGGATGGTTCTCCACGACGGTGGCGGACGTCACGCGAACAAAGCGTGCTTGCGTTCGCAGTTCTTCGAGCGTCGCGCAGCCGCAGTAGCCCATCGCACTTCGCAGTCCGCCCCCCATCTGGTAGACGAAGTCCGCCAAGGAACCGCGGTAGGGAACACGCCCCTCGACACCCTCAGGCACGAACTTCCGCGAATTGCCTTGGCTGTAACGGTCCGCGCTTCCCGCCGACATTGCACCCTCGCTGCCCATGCCTCGGTATGCCTTGAATCGCCGATTGCTGTGCAGCACAAGTTCGCCCGGGCTCTCGTCGAGCCCCGCGAAGAGCCCGCCCATCATCACGCTGCTCGCTCCAGCCGCGATCGCCTTGGCGATGTCGCCCGAGAGCCTGATGCCTCCGTCACCGATCACGGGAACGCCCGCGGGCTCCGCCACGGAAACCGCATTCAGGATGGCGGTCACCTGAGGGACACCAACACCCGTCACAACGCGTGTGGTGCAGATCGACCCTGGACCAATCCCCACTTTGATGGCGTCTGCACCTGCATCGATGAGCGCCTTGGCGCCCTCCGCCGTTGCCACATTGCCCGCGATCACCTCCATCGATCCGCGGCGCCTTTTCAACTCGCGCACGGTCTCAATGACGTTGACACTGTGACCATGCGCCGTGTCGACGACGATCACATCCACCTCGGCGGCGATCAGTGCATCGGCCCGATCGAACTGCCGCACGCCGATCGACGCTCCCACGCGCAGACGTCCGCGGTCGTCGCGGCACGCGCGCGGGAAGCGGCGGGTGTTGTCGATGTCGCGCATCGTCACGAGCCCCGTCAGTCGCCCTTGCGGATCGACGAGCGGCAACTTCTCCACTCGCGCCTCGATCATGATCGCCTCCGCTTCTTCGAGTGTCGTTGTGGGAGTTCCCGTCACAAGATTGCGTGCGGTCATGATCTGTGCCACGGTGGCGCCGTCCGCCTTCTTGGCGACGAAGCGCATATCGCGCCGCGTCAAGATTCCAACCAATCTGCCGCGGCGGGTTCCGTCATCTGTCACCGGGAAGCCACTCACCCCCTGCTCACTCATCAAGGCGAGTGCCCGGCCGATCGACTCGCTCGGGCTCAGCGTGACGGGATCCACAATCACCCCGTTCTCGCTGCGCTTCACCTTCGCCACTTCTGCCGCCTGCCGCTCAGGCGGCATGTTCTTGTGAATGATGCCGATGCCGCCCTCCTGTGCAAGTGCACGCGCGAGTGGCGCTTCGGTCACCGTATCCATCGGCGCAGAGACAAAGGGCAAGCCGATCGAGATTCCCCGCGTCAGGCGGGTGGAGGTGTCGACTTGGTCGGGGACAACGCTGCTGAATCGTGGCAGCAAGAGGACATCATCAAAGGTGATGCCATCTTGGATGATCTTGTGCTCCATTGGGGGATGATGCCCGAATCGAATGCTGCCGTCAAGGCTCAACGCTGGCAATCCTGCTACCCTCACGCGCTCCCCCCACGGAAGCATGCGACTGTGAGCGTTTCGCGAAAAGAACTCATCACCCCGATCCCCACCGACTCCCGTGGAACGCAAGCGGGCGAGGGACGCAAGGCGTGGAACTCTTGGCTTGCCGCGACCATCAAGGTGGAGGGAAGCGATCTCATCGTGAAGGCGGGGCTGCCACCGCGCATTCGATTCCGCGGCGCACTCAAGGACCTTCAGGCCCCACCGGTCACCGAAGATCTGATGTTCCAGTTGGCGAAGGACATTCTCGATCCGAACCAGCTCGATCACTTCCGTCGCCACGGCTCGATGGACTTTGCGTTCGACTTCGATCAGGGACGACGCTTCCGCGTGAACCTCTTCATGGCGCGCGGAAGACCAGCCGTGGCCGCTCGACTCATCACGAGCCGTATCAAGACCTTCGAGGAACTCGGTCTGCGTGCAAGCCTCGGCGACATCTCGATGGCTGCGCAGGGTCTCATCCTCTTTTCCGGCGTCACGGGATCGGGCAAGAGCACCTCGATCGCCGCAATGCTTCAGTATGTGAACGAGCGCAAGAAGGTGCACATCGTCACCATCGAGGATCCGATTGAGTACATCTTCACCGACGTGAAGGCCACGATCAACCAGCGCGAGATCGGCATCGACTGCACGAACTTCGACGATGCGCTGCGCGCCCTGGTGCGCGAGAACCCTGACATCTGCCTCGTTGGCGAAATGCGCGACTACGAGACCTTTGAAGCGGCGGTTCGCGCTGCGGAGACGGGACATCTCGTGTTCGGAACGATCCACGCCTCGAGCGCGTGGCAGACGTTCGGGCGCATCTACGACCTCTTCCCCGAAAGCGAACGCGACCAGATCCGCAAGCTGCTCGCCTACAACCTGCGGGCGATCATCTACCAGAAGTTGTTGCCCACCCTGAAGCCGGAGATTGCCCGTGTGCCGGCCCTCGAGATCCTGCTCAATACTCCCATCGTGCAGAAGTACATCCTCGATGCGCGCGAGGGCGATCTCCTCGAGATCATCAAGGCGGGCAAGGATGAGGGCATGATCGATTACACCTCGGCGCTCGTGGAACTCGT
>VGXN01000100.1 GCA_016873335.1 Phycisphaerae bacterium
CACGGCGCATTGAAGCGCGCTACCGATTCAGTGATCATGCCATGGCGGAACTGGTGGCACTGCAGCGGGCAATCGCCACTCATCACCGTGGACTTGTGGCGGAGCGCGGTCATGTGGTCTGGAGCACATGCAGTCTCGACCCGACCGAGAATCAGGAACAGGTACGTTGGCTCGCGCAGCACTGGCGCGGTCAGATCGTGCACGAGACGGAGTGGCTGCCGCGCGGATCGATCGGCGATGCCGCGGACCTTCTCACCGATGGCAGTTATCATTCGATCGTGCACTTGAGTGCCTAAAGGAGATCCTGCAATGACTTCCATGACTGGAATGCCCCCGCCTGTGCCACCTCAGTTTGAGAGTGTGCGTGCGCCTGATACGGACCTATGGCCCGGCATCATTGGAACCATCGCCATCATTTTCGGTGCTGCCGGAACTCTCCAGAACGGCTGCGGGGTGGCCGCTTCCCTTTTTCAAAAGCAGATTTACTCGATGTTTGCAGATGCCATACCGGCGGCTGCAGACTCGTTTGCTGCCCAGAACGCAGCCAGTGAACGCTATCTGTGGTTGAATGTTGGACTCTCACTGCTGGCAACGCTCGTGGCAGTCATGCTGCTTGTCGGCGGTATCCGATTGCACCGTCGCCGCGCATCGAGCGTAGCGCTCCTCCGTGCATGGGCTGTGGCAAAGTTGGTGCTTGCGCTGCTGCTCACGGGCTATGGCCTTCTGATCTTTGCCTCGAACCTTGAAATGATGCAAGCTGAACTGCAGCCGTCAGGCACCTCGGCCAACCCCATGCGTGCGGCTGCCTTCTTTGGAGTCGCCTTCAATCTCATTTGGCAGTGGGCGCTGCCGATCTTCATGCTCGTTTGGTTCAGCCGTGCGCCGATCCGTGCCTCCACCGCGCGGTGGAACTGACCGCGAGCGGGCTGTCGGGAGTCAGACACCTCGAGCCGCGAGCGCGGATTCCGCGGCAAGGAGCTCTGTACGCAGCGTGGCCGAGTCAGGCGCGAGGCAGATGCGTTCACGAGTCGCCGCGTCAGAAAAGATGCGACTGATCAGGTGGAGCACCTGAATGTGATCTGTGATTCGATCGGGCGGTGATGCAAGCAGCACGATCAGTCGGATCGGGCGGCGGTCGATCGCCCCGAAGTCGATCGGCACCGAGGGACGCCCGATAGCGATGGCTGGGCGTGCCACACTGCTGCACTTTCCATGCGGAAATGCGAGTCCTTCGCCGATACCCGTCGAACGCTGCTGCTCCCGTTCCCACACCGCCTTCTTCAGTTGCGCCGCATCTGATACCGCACCCGTTCCGCCGAGCGCATCGCAGAGTTCATCGAGCACGCCCTGCCGATCAACAGCCTTGAGCGGCACAAGCACTGCGCGCGAATCAAGCAGTTCACGAATCGCAAGCGACGCCAACATCGAAGGGGCGAGCATAGCGTCTGCCATGGCGCGGGGCGGTTCCAACTTCGGTGGAAAGGGGCATCGTTGCCCACTCTGCGTTTGAAGCGGCTCTTCACTCTGCGCGAACGCCGAACCGCAACTCACCAGAGCGGTCGCGGTGATACTGCGCACGCTCAAGTTCACCACGCATCTCGCATGCCTCCGCCATGATCTCGTGAAGGGCAGGATCGTCAGGTGCCAGTTCAATCGCCCGTTCGATCAGGGGCATCGCCGCATCCACACGACCAAGTCGAATCTCCCCAAGACCAACCACGCCAAGCAGCGACGGATTGTTGGGCTCACGGAGCTGCGTCGCACGCGCGATGCGAAGCCCCTCCTCGACCTCGTCCACCGACCCCCGACGGATGAGAAGCGCGGCAAGACGGTTGCTCAGCATCGCAGGGGCATCAGGGCGGCTGGACGCCTCACGCGCCGACAGGATCGCCTCGGCGTTTCGCCCATCCCGCACGAGCAGCCCAATGAGCTCCTCGGGAATCCCCATCCATGTGGGATGTCGCCGCGACTGGTCCGTCAGCCACTCGACTGCGCGATCCGTCTGCCCAGTGGAATGCCAAATCCGCGCGAGCAGAAGCACGAAGACCTCATTGTCCGACGCGCCCAATCGCGCCCGCACGAGCGCCTCGGCTTCGTCCCACTGCGCAAGCACGCCGTGCAGGAACACCATCCGAAGCAGAATCTGATCCTGCGACGGCTGCAGCAACGCCAGTCCGCCCGATGCCACAGGCAGCGCCCGTCGATACCACACGATCGCAGAATCCGCGAACACGATCGTGCGCGGATCGACCGGACTTCGGTCCGACGAGAACACCAGCGCCTCAGGCACTTGAACCTTCACGTCACTTCGGAACGCCATGAGCGCGCTGATGTTTGTCACGAGGTTCGCACAGAGACCTGCGCCAAGAACAACCGTCAGAGCCATCCACGCGATCCCCGCCGCGGCGATGCGCCCCTGCCGCACGAAGTTGACTCGGTGGAACCCACTCGGTACGCGGCGCACAATCTGCGCGGACTTCCACGCCATGAATGCGAAGCACGCAGCGAGGCCGGAGGCGAAGAGCAGCGGCAGCGTGACTTTGCCGATGCCGTCACCGAACGGGAAGTACACCGCGTAGAACCCGAGCAGAGCGGCCGCAAGCAGCGCCCACTCACCTGTCCAAGTCAGATCCCATTTGCGCGCTGCACGCGTCTGGGATGCGATCGCAACCGCTGCCTTCCCAAAACCGAACGAGAGCGCGTTGTTCGGGCAGACCGACACGCAGTCCATGCACTTCATGCAGCCTGGGTCGACCACCATCTTGTGCAGTGCCACCTCCTCATGCACGCGCACATTCGATGTGCAGACCGCCGTGCAGTGACCGCAGCCCTCACAGGCGTCGTTCACACGGATCCGACCGACCGCAAGTTCATCCACGGGCGCGAAGAAGCCGCCGTAGGGACATGCGTAGGTGCAGTAGCCCTTGTGACCGAGAAACCAAACGGTCAGACCACCGCACACGAGCAGGAACGGGATGCCGACAAGCCAACCGGGAAACGTCGCCCAATAGTCATCGAGCGTCAGTTTCCACGACAGTTGCATCGGCTGAAGATCGGGCTGCACGAATGGCGCGATACCAAATCGGTACACCACGGGCCAAGCGAACATGTACAAGGCGAGCGCGAGCGGGATCCAGCGAAGCAGTCGCGAGCGGAACTCGCGCGGACGAAGACCGACCCGCTTCAGAAGCGCTGCGCAGCCATCCTGCAGCAGCAGCACATGGCACCCCCAGCCGCAGAACCAACGTCCAAGGATTGCGGTCGATGCGAGCGCGATCAGGAAGAAGATCGCGCCGACTGTGACCGTTCCATGCTTGAGCGTCTCCATCGACTCGCTCGGTTCGATCGGCGCGAGCGTGGTGCCGACCACAATCCACTGGGCGATATGCACCAAAATGAACACCTGCACAGCAAGAAGCACGGCAAAGCGCTTCGCAGACATGCGAGATGATCGAATCGGCTTGTGCCGATGCGATGTGCACTCGCTCCCGGAAGCCTGCGGCTGCGTGACAATCGGCAGCGAAACGGACACTGGCTTCATGGAGCGAGATGCTACGCCGTGTCGCTCGATCGGCTGTGCGTGCACGCCATCGGCGGCACGATGCAATCGTGCATGCCGAACTTCTATACTGGCACTGCACGATGGCGCGCGACTACTACGAAGTGCTCGGTGTGACGCGAGGCGCGAGCGACGACGACATCCGTAAAGCACATCGGCGGCTTGCCAAAGATTTCCATCCCGACCGGAACAAGTCTCCCGAGGCGGGGAAGCGGTTCAGCGAGGTGCAGGAGGCGTACGACACGCTCTCTGATCCGCAGAAGCGGAAGGCATACGACAGGTTCGGACACGCAGGCACGGCGGGCAGTCCATTCGGTGGCGGCCCATCGGGTGCTGGTGGTCCGTGGCAGAATGTGAATCCAGAGGATCTTGAGGACATGCTCGGGGGTCTTGGTGGGATCGGCGACTTTCTGCGCGGCAGTGGTGGCGTTGGAAGCCGGGGGAGAACTGGCCGGACAGGTCGATCTGCTGCGCGTGCAGGCAGCAATGTGGAACTCGAAACCACTGTGGACTTCACAACGGCGGCGGTTGGCGGTGTCCGCAGCGTCACGCTCCGCAACAGCGAGGATGGCAAGCCGACCACATTCGATGTTCGGATCCCGCCTGGTGTTGCCACGGGGTCACTGCTGCGGATCGCAGGACGCGGCAGTCATGGAATTGGTGGCGGACCTGCAGGCGATCTCGTACTGCACATTCAGGTCGCGCCGCATCCGCACTTTCGTCGCGATGGGCTCGACATCCTCATTGATGTGCCGATCACGATCGCGGAGGCAAGCCTCGGCACGAAGGTCAGCGTCCCGCTGCTGAAGGGAACGGTTGATGTGCGGGTGCCTGCGGGAACATCGAGTGGCAAGCGGGTTCGTGTGCCTGGCAAGGGAGTTGCGCCACCGAACAAGTCACCCGGCGACTTCTACGCAGTCATACAGATCGTTGCCCCACCATCGCTGAGTGATCAGGATCAGAGCGCACTGCGAGAAATAGGCGAACGGCTGCC
>VGXN01000101.1 GCA_016873335.1 Phycisphaerae bacterium
CGGCGCGGCGCGGAACTGGGCAGCGCACGCATCGCACCAAACGCTGCTGGGAAGCCGGCCCGCTGTGTCAGTCGCCTGAGCGGTCTGATTGGCATCATCGGAAGCGGACGCATGGGACTGGATGCGCTCGGCACCCCCCCACCTGGCATGACGGAGATGCCGTCGCGCAACGAGACGACGCAGATTGCCCGTGGCATCACGCCGCAAGATATTCCCGACCGATGGGAGGGACTCTCATGCTTCTCGGCGATCATCTGGTCGGAGGGATCGCCGCAGTCGCTGAGTCCCGATGCGGCGCGAGCACTCCGAGAATGGATCTCGCTGGGTGGCGTGTTCGTGATCGTGCTGCCCGAGCGCAGCGATCCATGGGGCGTGTCCGCACAGGCTGCGAAACATGCCTTGAGCGACCTGATGCCGGACTGGAAGGTCGACCGAACCGAGGAAACGCGCATTTCCAGCTTGTTGCCTGCACTCAGCAAAGCGACGCGCATCAGCAATGACAAGGCAGGCATGCCTGTCGCGTTCTTCGAGGCGCCGATGACCGCGTCACTGTGGGATCCGATCGTGGTGCTCCCCTCCCCCAAGGTCTCATCGACAGGATTCGCTGCGCCTCGCAAGGGTTCGATCGATGGCAAGGTCATCGGCATCACTCGTCCCTTTGGCGCGGGACGCATCACAGTGCTCGGGCTCGATGTGAACGCGCTGCACCGCCGCGCGCTCTTGCCCGGCGGACTGCCCGAAGCGGATGTGTTCTGGAATCCGATCCTTGGCGTCCGCGGCGACAGCCCAAGTGCAGAGACCTTCCGCACATTGGGGGAGCAGAAACTGCTGGTGGAAAAGCTGCCGGCCGTTGTGGAGTTCGGTCGCGGCAATCTGATCTCGAACGCAATCAGCATGTCGGGCGAAGTGACCGTTGGGCTGCTTGCGGCGTTCCTGCTCTTCGCGTCCTATTGGCTCATCGCCGGTCCGGGAGGCTTCTACGCGCTGCGGCTCTTCCACCGCGAGCGATATGCGTGGCTGTTGTTCGTCATCGCAGCGGTGGCATTCGGGGGCGGCACACTTGCTTGGGGAACGCTGCAGGAAGGCCGCCGCGGCAACGCACAGCATGTGACCGTCCTCACGGCGATTCGCCTCCCTGGCGATCGCCAACAGTCGAACGACCTTCCGCTCGTGCGCGCGACAGCGTGGGTGAGCGCGCTCATCACGGGCTATGGCAGAACGACAGTCGAGATCGACCGCGATGTCACGCGCACGGCGCGCATTGAAGGGTGGGAGTCGCCGAGCGAGGTGCCGGGTGCGTTCCCAAATCCTGCTCGGCTTCCGCAGCCGATCGACACCCCGATGCAACTCGATGTCGCTGCGCGTGGGACGAGCGCGAGTTTCGAAGTGCAGTGGCTCGGCTCGATCGCGAAGGAGTGGGGAGAACTGCCGCGCGCTTCCGATCCCGCGCGCCCACTTGTGCAGACCGTCGTGGCGGGACCGTCCCCGAAGGTTTCGCTGTCGGGACTCATCTCGCACTCGCTCCCCTTCCCACTCACGCAAGTTGGTCTTCTGCACATCACACCTGTCCGCCAATCGCTGCCTGCGGCTTCGCCCACGAATGCGCTGCTGATCGAGCCGACCGGTGAACTGCCGTACTTCGGCCGCTACGTGATGCTTCCCCAGTGGGACCCGAACACGCCGCTGGAGATTGCACAGCAGCTCTACCCAGGCGGCGCCATCGCGGTGGATGAGCGTGAGGGTGATCTGGCGCGAGCACTGCGCGTTCGCTACCAGCAGCCGTGGGCGAGTGACCGCGGCTTCCGACTCGAGCAGCAGGGAATTCTGCTGTCACCAGAGCAGCGCCGCACTTTCCTCGAAATGCTCGGCATCTATTCGGCACTGCCGCCGCCGGGCTACACCGCGTCGACCACTACGAATCCCGTTCGCTTTGAGCGAATGCTCGCGCGGGACATCGATCTGTCTCATTGGCTCTCGACCCCATGCCTGATCGTGACCGGCTTTCTCGATCCGTCAGATCCTGCGAGCGGTGGCGCGGAGTGTCCCGTGCCACTGCGCTTCGATGGGCGTGAACTCCCGAGTTCTGGGCTGACCTTTGTGCGGGTCGTATTCCCGCTTCCTGTGGACGCCCGCTTCGCCGTTCCTCCGAGCCGATAGAGTGGTCGCTGGAGTAATCCCGTGCCGATGATTGAAACGGTCAACCTCACGAAGAAGTACGGCGAACTGATCGCGC
Organism: Phycisphaerae bacterium; assembly: GCA_016873335.1. Taxonomy (GTDB): domain Bacteria; phylum Planctomycetota; class Phycisphaerae; order Phycisphaerales; family SM1A02; genus F1-60-MAGs104. The sequence continues at coordinate 2,234 of VGXN01000101.1, forward strand.
TGGACAATCTCAATCTCACGATTGATGAGGGAACGTGCTTCGGATTCATCGGCCCCAACGGCGCGGGCAAGACGACGACCATCAAGATTTTGGCGACGCTGCTCAAGCCCACGTGGGGAGAGGCGCGCATCGATGGACACGTGATCGGCTATCAGAATCATCTGATACGCCCTGTGATCGGCTATGTGCCGGACTTCCTTGGCGCGTACGAGGACATGCTCGTGAGCGAGTACCTCGAGTTCTTCGCAGCGTGCTACGGCATTCATGGCGAGCGGCGGCAACGCGTGATCGGCGAGGTTCTGGAGTTGACCGACCTCACCTCGAAGCGAGCGTCGGATGTGAACGGGCTGTCGCGCGGCATGCAGCAGCGGCTTTCGGTGGCGCGAGTGCTGCTTCACGATCCAAAGGTGCTGCTGATGGACGAGCCATCGAGCGGTCTCGATCCTCGCGCGCGCATCGAGATGCGCGAGTTGCTGAAGGAACTGCGGCGCATGGGCAAGACCATCCTGATCTCCTCGCACATCCTGTCGGAACTCGCGGAGTTGTGCACGGCGGTCGGCATCATCGAACAGGGCAGACTGGCGTATGCGGGAAGGATTTCCGACATGCTCGCCAAGGCCGGCACGGGCGGCACCGTGCATGTCGTGGTGGATGAACGCACCGAAGATGCCGTTGCGCTCCTTCGGCAAGTCAAGGGCATCCTGAAGGTCTCGCTTGAACGCGAGGACCGTGTCACTCGAATCGATCTGTCGATCGACCCACGCGCTGGACTTGTCGTCAGCGACATCCCCAGCCGCCTGATCACTCAGGGGTTCCGCGTGGCACGCTTCTCGCACGAACCGGTCACTCTTGAGACTGCGTTCATGCGGCTGACGAAGGGAATCGTGTCCTGATGCGAAGCCTGCTCACGGTGTCTCCCGATGTACCCGATGCGGCGGCGCTGCTCGACCGTGTGCGCGCCGTACTGCGTGCGCACGGAGAGATCGTTGCGGAGTTGCCCGCAGACAGCACGCCTGTGCCCGATGCACTCAACTTTGACCGGCTCGTTGCGGTGGGTGGCGACGGAACGCTCATCGCCCAGGTCCGCCGAATCCTTGAGCGTGGCGTTCCGCTGATCGGGCTCAACTCGGGTCGGCTCGGATTCCTCGCGGAGTTCGATGTCGCATCGCTCGAGTCGCAGGCGAGGGAAATCTTCGGACCGACGCCGCTCATCCGTCACCGCATGGTGATGGATGTCGAGGTACGGCGTGCCGATGGCAGCCTCGTGCATTCGGGGATTGCGGTGAACGATGCCGTGGTGAGCGCGGGCATCCCCTTCCGAATGATCGAACTGCGGGTGGATTTCGGTCAGGACACTGGGCCAGACATCGCCGGCGATGGCGTGATCGTGGCAAGCCCCATCGGATCCACGGCCTACAACGTGTCCGCCGGCGGTCCCATCGTGCATCCCGATGTCGAGGCGCTCATCGTGACGCCGATCTGCGCGCACAGTCTGGCGTTCCGCCCGATTGTCCTGCCGAGCCACATCGAAGTGACGGTGCATGTGGAGCGAGCGAATGAGGGCACCAATCTTGCGATCGATGGGCAGATTCACATGCGCCTGCATCCTGGCGACACGATCCGTGTCGCGCGCCATGAGATGATGGCGCGGCTGATCGGCAATCCAGCTGTCACCTACGGTCACCAGTTGATTTCCAAGATGCGCTGGGCAGCGCCACCGAACTACCGCGACCGCGGCGCCTGATCGTGGGAAGCATCGGCACCCTGTGCCAAGCGCGCGAGTTGCCGTTCATGCCAAGCGGACAGCGTGAGGGTTGCCGCGGTGGCGCCGACGAGAGCGCAGAACATGTCCCACTGCGCGTCCCAAGGGTCGCCCTGCGATCCGAGGTACGCATCCGCGGATGATCCAAGCAGCACGGCCGCGCACCACTCGATCATCTCGAAGCAACTGCTGAACGCAACGGCGAGTGCGATCATCAGGACGCGGAGCCACGCACCCGGCACCAGCGGTGATGTACGGCGCAGCAGTTCCCGGGCGATGATCGCAGGCACAAACCCCTGCATGAGATGCCCGAGTCGATCGAAGTTGTTGCGCGCGGAGCCCGTCCAGCCCCGCACCCATTCGCCAAGCGGAACATGCTCATAGGTGTAGTGCGCGCCCACCGCGAGGATGCTCGCGTGCAGCGTGAGGAGCACAACAAGCATCCCTGTCATGCCCCGTGTGCGTGCAACCCAGACAGCCAGCGGCAATCCGATGATGACCCACGCCATCTCAAGCCACCAAGTCAGCCGATCGGCCGG
>VGXN01000102.1 GCA_016873335.1 Phycisphaerae bacterium
GATCGAGGGAGCAGTCCGCAGGCTCTGGATTCGCCTTGCCCGTCTCGAGCAACTCCGCCCATGCTGCCAGATTCTTCTGCGCCCGCTGCGGCCAGTCGGACGCGGGCGCCGCAGGCGATGCTGCCGTGGGGCGATCCATCCACACCAGCCAGTAGCCACACCATGCCTCGAGAAAGCGCGCAGCGAGCAGCAGGTCACGGTTCTCATCGATCTGCGCCATCAACCCGATTCGCTGCGCATCATCGGAGCCATTCATCCGAGTCCGCAGTTCTTCCACCTCACTCGCAAGTTGCTCACCCATGCGCACGAAACCGACGCGCGCCTGCTCAAGCGATGCGATGGTCTGTGCGCGTGACTCTGGGTCGCTCTGCCCTTGGCGAATTCGCTCAATCCCACGAAGCGCCATGCGATAGTCCGCGCGCCCAATCGCCAACCTCAGGCGGAACTGTTGTGCCACCTTCTCGCGCAGGAGAAACCGTTCCACGCGTCGCCGCAGGTCCGCGACCCTGTCCTCATCGCTCGCCGCAGCAGCAAGCCGCACATACACCTCCGCGAGCCGCGCCGTGGCAGCGGGACTCGCAGCGCCCGCCTTTCGCACTTGCTCATCCAGCACGACCGCGAGCACCTCATCAAGTCCAGCCTGCGCGAGCCAGTCTGCAAGGAGCGCGCTCTCGTCGGCGGGCTGCGCCTCATCCTGCGCGCGCGCCATTGCTGCGCTCCAGAAGAGACTGAACGCACACGCGTGAACAGTGCACCACGCTGCGAAGCGCATGCGCGCCACGGACAGGACTGCGGGTGCGCGTTCACTTGCCTGCCGCGACATAGGACACCTTCTCGAAGCCAGCATCCTGTGCGGCCTGCATCGCTGCGGCAACCGCAGCCACATCGGGTCCACGGTGCACTCGGACAACCACGCCAGGCTCATGGGGCAACTGCTTCAGGATTGCGGCGAGTTGATCGCGTTGGCGCACTTGATTCGCACCAATCCGAAACAGTTGCCCCTCCACATCGGACTGCACCTCCACGATCTGTGGACTCAGCGCAGATGCGCCGGTGCCGGGACGCATCGCCGCGACATCAGCAGTGAGATGCGACTCCTGATCCCCCGCCATGGTCGTAAAGATGAAATAGGAGAGCAGCAGAAACACCGCATCGATCATGCTGGTCATGCTCAGCGAGATCGGGCCATGCATTGCCCGCCGCGAACGCTCGCCGATCTTCATGGCGCCTCCTTGGGGCGGGTCGTCGCCACACGCACCGCGCGGCAACCGCCACTTCGAAGACCTTCGACGACTTCGTTCAGGCGCGCAGCGGGCGCACGACGATCAGCCCGCACGACAGGAACCGCAGTCGGATCGCGCGAGAGCGCATCCTTTGCCAAGTCGATCAGTCCTGGCGGCTCCAGCGCGTCGCTCCCCACCACGATCACGCCCGCAGCATCGAGGTTCACGACAAGTCCGATCGCCCCCTCCGACTCCTGCTTGGTGCCCTGCTGCTCGGGCAGCGTGACGGGCGTGGACGCCATCTCGGACATCTGTGCTGTCACGAGAAAGAAGATGAGCAACAGAAACACGACATCGATCATCGGCGTCATGTCGAACGCCACCATTCCGTATCGGCGCCTGCCGATCTTCATCGAACCAACTCTCCCTCACGCGGAGCTGCAGCGAGATCCGTGCCGACCCGTTCAAGCGATGTCGCGAGCGGCTCGAGCGCCCTGCCCGCCTCCGACGCGGCACGATCGATGCGGCCCCGCAGCCACGAGTGCACCATGACGCACGGAATCGCCACCACCAGCCCCTGAAACGTTGTGATGAGAGCGATGCTGATGTTGGACGCCAGCGTCTCGTAGTAGGTGCTTGAGCGCGCGGCGGTTCCCGCGACCGTTTCGAACGCTCCGATCATTCCCTGCACCGTGCCGAGCAGCCCGAGCAGCGGGGCAACACTCGCAATCAGCGCCAACGGATCGATGACACGGAACAGCCGAGCCGTCTCATCTTCTCCCGCATCCTCCATCGCGGCGCGCGCCTCAAGTCCTCCAAGCGGACTCCGGAAGGAACGCGAAATCCCCGCGGCGGCGATGCGACCGAGGAACGTGTCACCCTCCTCACCCTGACAGCGTTCAAGCGCGGTCTGAAAGTCGCCCGCATCGGCCTGCATGCGCAGATCGTCCACTTGCGGAGGCGGAACCAACTTGTTTCTGCGCGTTCGCAGCACCGCGGGCAGCGCGAAGGCGACCGCCGCAATGCTGAGTGCGAGGATGAGATAGCCGATGACGCCGCCGCCTTCGATGTACTTGAAGAAAGTCACGGAGTGTCTCCTGTTTCAACCGGTCGTGAATCCTGAAACTGTTCCTGCATGTCCGCGCGTGCCGCACGGAGGATCCCGGCGGATGCATCGTCGCGAATCCGCGTGAGCGCCTCAGCAGACTGCTCGAGCGCCGCATCCGTCAGCGCTGGGATCGCGTCCGCATGCGCAGCGGGGATGAGCAGCATCTTGCCGACGCCGCGCCGTACTTCTTCGGGATCGTTCTCGAGCGCAAGGCTGCGCCCCTGCGCATAGATCGCAAGAAGGCGAAGTGCGCCCTCCTCCGACCGCTCCATCTGCGCGAGCCCCTGACGCGCGCGCTTGCGTGCCGCTTCGTCGCCGCTGAGCGCATCCGCCCAGAGATCGATCAGCTGCCTGCCCTTGCGAAGCGCACCGGAAGGTGCGGCTGGCTTCGAGCCCGCTGCAGCAGGTCGCGGCTTTCCAGCCTCCGCGGATGCGATCCGCGCCGCACTCTCAAGGATTCCTGCAGCCGTGAGATCCTGCGCATCACGCGCACGTGCCGCCGCGGCGTCAAGCGACGCACAGGCCGCTGCCGCACGCTGTGCATCGAGCCATGCCGGCGGAACCGTCAGCATCAATCCGCTCCGCGCATCAAACGCATCGCCGCCCGTGAGCCATGCGTCGAGCGTGCCGAATTGGCTTCGCAGCGCCGCGGCTTCCAGTGCCTGCGCCACACGCGCCGCATCGTCGGGCACCACCGCCGAAGTCCGCGCAAGCCCTTCGAGCGCCATCAACCGCTGCAGACGCGCCTGCACATTCGTCTGCTCCCCCAACGCTGCCCAAGCATCGGTGAACGCACCACGCGCTCCAACAAGATCACCGCGCGCAAGCCGAGTACGCGCACGCCAGAGCCGCTCTCCCGACGCGAGCCACGCGGCACGCTGCGGCGGAGCGTTTCCACCGTCCACCGCACGGATCTGGTCCCAGCGCAGTGACTGCTCGATGACCGCCTTCTCGGCGTTCCAACGCACCTTCATGCCATCTGCGTCCTCACTGATCGTCTCAACCTCGCGACGCCCCAGCGAATCACGCAGATCAACCGTCACACGATCGCCAAGCGCCGCTGCGCACGCGACCGCCAGTGCACTCGCGGCCACCGGGATCCGCAGCATCGGTTGGCGTGGGGTGTTCACTGGGTACCTCCAGGCGTGGCCACGGTGAATGTTCCACCTGTCTCCGATGCGATCCGCCGTAGTGGTGCGGTCGCCGCTGCCTGCCCGAACGCGATGCAGTGGATCACCGTGTTGGGACCGCGACGATTGAGACGGAGAATCTCATCCGCAGCATCCGGCGGAATCTCGCCATCGCTCATGAAGAACACGACATCGGGGCGCTCAGGTCTCGAGAAGAGAAACAGAAATGCAGGAACTGGGTTCGTGCCACCGCCCTGCGCGACTTGCTCAATCCACTTCCGATACCGCGTCACGGTGTCGTCGCGGCACTTGAGGAATCCGCGCTCGTGGTCGAGCGTGGTGAAGTTGTCGTCGAAGAGCGTGATGCACGCGGAGGCGAAGTCAGGCAGCGCAGAAATGCTGCGAATGATCTCCTCCTTCGCACGTTGCATGCGTCCCTGCATGCCCATCGAACCTGACTTGTCGACGACATAGCCGTAACGCCGCCCGCGCCCGCTCACGCCGAAGAAGGTGGTCGCCGCACCGCTGCCCTCACCAAGTCCGCCACTCCCCCCGCCACCACCGGAGGAAAACAGCCCCTCGGCTCCCGCTTGCACGGCATCCGCATCACCACGCTCGTTTCCCGTGGGATCGGGCAACCCGAACTGCGTCGGGTCCGATGCGTTCCTGTCTTCACCGACGGGACGAATCTCCGGCGAAACTTCACCGCCTGCGATGGTCGCATCCGGTGCCGCTTCGAGTGGCGGCAGATCAAGGAGCGTGTACTCGACCTCCGACTCAGCGCGCGCCTGCGGGACGCCGATGCGAACCTCAAAGAGCGAGAGAATCCCGAGCAGCAGCGCGTGAAACGGAAGCGACACGGCAAGTCCAATCCAGATCCAGGACACCCTGCGCTGGACCGTTGGTTCGTCTGGTTCCGTGGACATTGTGGGCGTGCGGCTCGCGCGGCGGGTCCTGCCCGCCGATTGTAGTCTTGTACGCATGATGTCTCCTCTTGGAAGCAGCGGCAAGGGCTCGAGCGACGGGCGCGTGCGCGTCCTCCTCAAGATCAGCGGCGAGAGTTTCGCAG
>VGXN01000103.1 GCA_016873335.1 Phycisphaerae bacterium
TGCGCGCCCCGTGGCCGCCGCCGCTTTGCCCGCGTGGAGTTTCAGTTGTGAACGCACCCGTTTGAGCAGCGCAACAGCCTCAGGCAACTTGCTCGCCTCAACGAGCGGAATGAGTTCCTGCTCCGCGAGCGAGTACTGGCGCTGCGAAAGGAGCCAGTCACAAAGCGCGAGCCGCCGCGCATAATCGTCGGGGTCGATGGATTCCCGCAGCTTCTTGTACTGCTCCGCGAACGGTCGAACAAGCACCACACGGTACACCTCGTTGCGCGGAATGCTGCGCGGTGCATCACCGATCACATGTCGTACCTCGTCAAAGTCATCTGCGACCAACTGCACGCGACGAACGCCTCCATTGCGCAGATACACGAGCGCTGGAGCGGGTGAGGGAACATCCACGAGGTCGATGACATCGATCACAAGATCCTTGTTGAACTCTGTTCGCTTGCCGTCGCGCTCAATCACAAGTCGCGTTTCCTCCTCCACAATCACCGTTCCGCCAACGCCGGACGTGGGGTCAACGATCACGTGGACTCGTCGCGGGGGTTTGGGGTCCGCCTGTGCTGTGGGGGCGGTGGACGGATCCTGCGCCAACATGGGCAGGATCAGTGCGATTGGAAGCAGCAATGCAATGATCGGCATGGCACTCTGACCAGGACCTCACTTCGGGAGGGGGGTGATGTCCAGTTCCTTTGGGCGGCTGACGATCGTACGCCATGTCACAAGCATGCCATCCTCGCCCGCGCGGGTGGGCGGTACGGCAAGATCCCAGCGAAGCAACCCCAGCGGTGCGGAGACCGCGAGGTAGTCATCCGCCATGGACAGCCGCGGCTTCGCATCCTCGACTCGAACTTCGATCCGGTCGCTGCCGCTCACGGGTCTTCGATCGATGAGTTCCATGTCGATCGTTCGCCCACTGCCGTTCATGATCGAGATGCGATAGGAGGAGACCGTATCGATCCCGCCACCGAACAGCCCCGACTGGCGGTCGATGCGCTCCACCTCTTCGCGCCGCACAGTCACAGATGGATCGATGCCGAAAAACACGGAGACTTCCTCGTTCGGCGCAGCACCAATGAACGGCGCTGATCCGACGAAGTCACTGTCGACAAACGCGGAGCACTTTCCTGGCAACAGATTGAAACTGCTGCCGTTCACGAGCGTTGCGCGAAGGAACGCACCATCCCCTGCGACAGGCTGCGCGCAGTGAACGAAGCGCGCCTTTGTGTCGAAGGCTGCGATGCGCGCACGTCTGCTCGCCTGACTGTCACTGGCAGCATCGAAGGGAAGCGGGATCTGATAGGTCACCGCAGGTCCATTGCCGCCAATCCGCGCATCCGAAGAGAGCGCGACAGCATCACCCGCCGTTCCGATCCGACCCGCCGAATCGGATGGCGCAGCGTCTTCCGCCACTTCCGCCGGAGCCATCTTCGCACTTCGGGCGACCGCACCGGGCGGCGTGGGGCGCATCGGCTGCAGCACATCCACACGCCAGGGCGTGACGGGCGGTGGCGCAGCAGCCCGCGATGGTTGCGCCGTGGAAAGCGCCAGTTGAACGCCATGCCAATCCTCGCCCGAGGCTTGCCTGACGCGTGCATCAAACTCAACACGCACCGTCCCGGCAGCCGGATCCGCGCGCACCGAATAGGTGGGCTCCCAACCCGCTCGCTCCACCAGGTAGGAGAGCCGCACGTCTGCACTTGCACTCTCCGTGATGGCGACCACCACTTCTGCCGACTGCACCGAACTGCTCATGGATCCGAGCTGCTGTCGCCGAACCTCCGCTGCCGACTTCTGTGCACGCAGCTCATCCGCACGCTGCTCCGCCCCGCGAAGGGCCGTCGAGATCCGTGTCTGCTGGTCCGTCGTCCACTTCAGCAGTGCTTCGAGCCTCGTGATGTCGAGTTGTGAAGTCCCCGCAGTCGCGGTCGCATCTGCAGTGGCACGGATGCCAATGGACTCCACTCGGCGCTGATCCGCTCGCAGTCCAGACAGCGAGTCCTCCGTCTCCGCCAGTTGGCGCTCGATCCGCTTGATCTCCGCATCGATCGCCTGCGCCTCAGCCGTTGTGGGTGACTCCACCGTGCTCTGCGCCAAAAAGTCAACCGACAGAATCCGTCCAACGGACGATCTCGCCTCGACTGTTTCGGGCTGCACGGATGCGGGCAGTCCAGGAAAGCGAAGCCGCCAGACCCCGGAGGTCAGCGCGACCGTCGCCTTGCGCGTGACGGCAGCGCGACCTTGATAGAGCAGGACCGACTCCACTTGGGCGTCGCAGGTTCTTGCCGACTCCACGTCGGGCGCGGTCGCCGGAACCTGGGCGTGTCCAATGGCAACTGGCAACAAGAGCGCGGCGGCGGCGAGCATGGATGGACGGCATGCCATGGTCATGAGCCAGAATCCAACAGTGCAGCGCGCGTTCCAGCGCGCTCCAGCAGCGCCGCGATTTCCGCCGCACTGGCAAGCCCGCTGGAGCGGACCTGATCCACAAGAGCGCGAACCTCGCGCGACTTCTGCAGGTAGCGGAGCGCCACGGATGCGATGGCATCACTCTCCATGGATGCAAAGAAGTCGATCCCCTCACGGTAGACGAAGCGGCTCGCCACGCTCTTCGCCACCATCCACTCCAAGTAGGGAACTGGCAAATCCGAGAAGATCCGCTCGCCACAGGCGCGGTGCAGTTCGGTCGGCAGATGGCGCAGAACGACCTCACGGAACAGATCGCCATGCTCTCGGCGCCACGCAGCCACGGCGGGCTTGATCGCATCAGCACCCGAGTTGATCGAGCGCGAGAGGCGGGTCGACAGTTCCGGCAGCGATACCGATGGATGGCGTCGCGACTCAGCGAGCAGGATGACCGCTTCCGCCTGCGCGATCTCACGGAGTCGCGTGAGGACCTCCTCGACATACCGCGGCTTGATCGCCAAAAACTGAGCCTCATTCATCAGCATGCTCGATGCGATCTCGAAACTGGAGCAGATCACGCCGCACTTGTTGGCGCTCGAATCCTTGAAAATCGTCGTGCCTGCCTCGGCAAGCAGAGTGCGCGCTTGCGGTGTGAGGAAGAGGTTCGCGCCCTCCACAATGAGTGGGCTCGACGGGCGACCATCGGGCTGCAGGTATTCGCGCCAATTCCGCTCGTTGATGGTGGCGGGGCGTCCGCCGCCAGGGACAAAGGCATCCGTCACGAGCCGATTGTGAAGGGAGTTCCGAAGTTGAATCCCCTCCGGCGTGTCTGTGGCAACGATTCGTCCGCGAGGCGACAGCCGTGCGGGATCAAAGTGCGCGATGGCAAGTCCCGCATGAAAGAGTCGCATGAGTTCAGCATGATCAAGTCCGTTCGGATCCTCACCGATGCCGCTGCCATCTGCGACGCCGACGATGCATGCGTTCTGCCCATAGTCGCGCGACAGGATCCGCATCATGTTGCCTGCCACATCCCCATCAGGTCCACCCGTGATCTTCACGGTGAAGCGCTGCTTCGAGGGGTCGATGCCACGCGCGAGCAGTGCAGTGCGCAGGAAAACATTCACGCCTTCGCTCGTGACGCCGAACTCCTTGTGGTTGATCCCTCCATCGGGCTTTGAACTCATGAACGCATTCGCCAGCGGATAGCGGCGCACTGCGGCGCGGTCCACGACCCACTCGATGTGGGCGGGTGTGATGTTCTCATCGGGACCGAGGTAGATGAACTCATCGAATCCGAGCAGGTCGACCACCACTCGGCGCGTTGCGGGTTCAGGCGTGATGAGGTCGAGGATGCCGTCCACAAAGGCCTTGACGCATCGCGTGGCTTCCGCGGGTGGTTCGAGAACGATGGCAGCCTTTGCGCCGCCCTCCGGGATGTCCTTGTTCTTCAGTTGCTGCGCGAAGGAGAGCCCATACACCTCGTCGTAGAGCCGCTCCGACTCGCGGTCGTACAGCACCGCGGAACCCGGCTTCACGATGCGGAGTCCACCGCGCGCAATGTCCTTGAAGCGGACATGGAAGCCGTGGAAACCGCGTCCATACACGAAGAAGACGCCGAATGGCAGCTCTGGTCGTGTCGGACCCTGCAGCAGTTCTGGAGCAAGACGAAGCGTCAAAGAGAAGCGATTGGGAACAAACAGGTTCGTTCGCAGCGTTGCACGAATCGCCTTCAGGAGTGCTTCGAAGATGTCGCGTGCGTCATCCGAGTCGCCGAGTGCACCGATCCGTGTCCCCAGTTCGGCAGCGCAGCGGTCGAACGCAGGCGTCGGCAGCGGGTCCGCGGGGTTGAATCGCGCGTGGAAGAGCTCGAGCAGCGGCTTTGTCAGCGTGGGATGCGCCGCAAGCGTGTCCGTCACTCGGTCGCGGGTGAACGCCAGCGGATCCGTGGGCACCAGCATGTGCCGAACCAGATCGGCAAAGGCAGCCACCAGCTCGCCCTCGGGCACCGTGAATGTCGGATGGCGTTCCACGAACTCGATGACACG
>VGXN01000104.1 GCA_016873335.1 Phycisphaerae bacterium
GCCCGGCGGCGCCGCTTGCGCCTCCGGGGGGCTGCAGCATCGTGCGCGCGACCCTCGGCGCGCCGCCGTGCGCCTTGGCGAGCGCCGCGGCCGCTTCTCCGACCCGCCTGGAGAGCTCGAGGAGGGGCGCCGTGCCGGCCTTCAGGGCAGGAACCGCAGCGCGCCCCGAGCAGGAGCCGGATCAATTCCCGCGGGTGGCACCGCCGTCGGGCAGGAAACGCACCCCGAACAGCTCGGCGGCCTGCTCACGCGTGTAGTAGCCCCGTGCCACGTCCCGGGCCACCTTGGCGGGATCGCGCCGGCCCGGGTCGCCATAGCCCCCGCCGCCCGGAGTCGAGACGCGGATCACGTCGCCGGGACGCATCTCGATGTCCTGGTCCTTCGACAGGTGGGGCGGGCGGTAGGTGCCGCCGTTGCTCTCGATCGTCACGCGATTGACGCCGCCGTTCGAGCCGCCGAGCGCCCCCAACGGCCCGCTGCGCCCATGGTCCATCACCATCGAGGCGCGCGCCTCGCCGCGCCGCAGCCGGATGGCGTAGCTCACGCCGAAGCCGCCGCGCGCCTCGCCCGCTCCGCCAGAGCCTTCGTGGATCGCGAATTCCTCGAACAGCACCGGGTAGTACTGCTCCATCACCTCGACCGGCGGCATCTTCGAGATGCCGATCGTGGAGCAGCCGTTGGAGATGCCGTCCGAGACGGCGCTGCCGCCGTAGCCGCCTCCGGTAAAGAGATACATCACGTAGGAGCGGCCGCGCCTGGGGTCGGTGCCGCCGACGGCGAGATTGCCCGAGGTTCCCGCCGGCGCGGCGAACAGGTCCTGCGGAATCGCCTGCGTGAGGGCGTTGAACACCGCCTCGGCGATGCGCTGACTGACTTCGGCGGCGCAGCCCGAGACCGGGCGCGGATACTTGGCATAGAGGAACGTCCCCTCGGGCTCCGCGATCCGCAGCGGCTCGAAGGTGCCGGCATTGATCGGCACGTCGGGAAACACGTGCTTGACCGCGAGATACACCGACGAGAACGTCGTCGCGATGACGGAATTCATCGGTCCGCGGCAGGGCGGCGAGGAGCCGGCGAAGTCGAACTCGAGATCGTTGCCCGCCGTCTTCGTGATCCGCACGCGGATGTGGAGCGGCTCGTCCACCACGCCGTCCGAATCCACGAGCGAGTGGCCGCCATAGGTGCCTGGCGGGATCCGCGCGATCTTGGCACGCATCTGCTGCGCCGCGCGCTTGCGCAGCTCGGTGATGGCGCCCTCCACCGTGTCGGTGCCGTAGCGGTCGAGCAGCGCGGTGAGGCGCTTGTCGCCGATCGCAAGAGCGGCGCCCTGTGCCTTGATGTCGCCGATGCGCTGGTCCGCGATGCGGATGTTGGACAGGATGATGGCGAGGATCTCCTCGTCCATCACGCCCTTCTTGTAGAGCTTGACCGGCGGCAGCCGCAGGCCTTCCTGCTCGACCTCGGTGGCGTTGGCCGAGAAGCCCCCGGGGACCATGCCGCCGAGGTCCGGCCAGTGGCCCGTGTTCGCCAGCCAGCACCAGAGGCGCCCGCGGTAGAAGAACGGCTTCACGAAACGCACGTCCATCAGGTGCGTGCCGCCCAGGTAGGGATCGTTGACGATGAACACGTCGCCGGGTTCCAGCGTCCAACCCTTCGCGCGCACCTGCTCGATCACGTTGCGGGTGGAGAACTGCATCGTTCCCACGAACACCGGCAGCCCCAGCTCGCCCTGGGCGATGAGCGATCCGTCCTCGCGCGAGTAGATGCCGTCGGATCGGTCCATGCCCTCCGAGATGACCGGCGAGAAGGCCGCCCGGCAGAAGGCGAGGTCCATCTCGTTGCAGACCTGCTGCAGGCCGTTCTGGATCACGGCTAGGCTGATCGGGTCGAGCGTTGCGGCGTGTGCTGTTGCCATCGGCTGGATTCTACGTCGCGATTCCGGATCTTCAACGGCGAGCGGCGAAAACCTGCACCCAGTAGATGCCGGCCTTGCTCTCCCGGTTGACCGCGTACGCCACCCCCATTTCGAGGTACTGCGAGGCCACCAGGTTCGCGCAATGGCCCGGTATCCCGCGCGCGTCACGCGCTCGGAAAACGCCCGTTGCCGCACATCCGCGACCGCATGCGGGCCTCGTTGACCAGCTCGAGCACCTGCTGCGCGACCGGATCTGCCTCCCCGCGGCAAACGCCATCCAGGAGACGAAACGGATCCGCCGGCGTGTAACTGCGGTAAAGCCGCAGTATCCATTCGCAATGCTGCGTCAGCTTGCCGATCTTGCGCGCCCAGTCGGTGCGCAGCGCCGCGCTGCCATGCCCGCCGCGGGCATCGGCGACAAAGGTGTAAGCCGATGCGCGCCGATTTCGCGCCGAAACAGGCTCAGACCTCGACCAGGAGATTGCCGAGCCGGTCCACGCGCGCCACGTTGCCCGGCTCGAGCACCGTGGTGCAGTCGAGCTGCTCGATGACGGCGGGTCCCTGGATTTCATCGGGCAAGGCGCCGCGCTGGTAGACCGGGGTCTCGCGCCAGTCGCCTTCGAACCAGACGGCGCGGTTGCGCGGCGCGTCGAGCACAGCGCGGGCCGAGAGAACCCCGAGATCGAGCCGCGGGCGCAGTCCGATCACCGCGGTGCGCAGGTTCACCAGCACCGCGCGGATTTCCGGCAGCTCGACGCCGAAGCGCTCCCAATAGGCCTGGTCGAAAAGCGTCTGCAGGTCCTGCCGCGAGATGTCGGGTCCGGGCAGCGGTACCGTGAGGATATGGCTCTGGCCCTGGAACTGCATGTCGGCCGAATACACTAGGCGCAGGCCCTCGGTGGCGATGCCCTCGCGCGCGAGCAGCGCACGGCCCTCCGTGACCTGCGCCCCGAGCAGCGCCCGGACCTGAGCCATGTCGAGCGCGCCCACCGGACGGTTCACGGTGTTCACGAAATCGTGCCGCAGGTCGGCAACGACGCAGCCGAGCGCGTTGGTGATCCCGGGGCGTGCGGGGATCAGCAGCCGCGGGATGCCCAGTTCGCGAGCGAGCGCCGCGGCATGCAGCGGACCCGCGCCGCCGAAGGGGAAGAGCACGAAGTCGCGCGGATCATGCCCGCGCGCGAGCGACACCATGCGGATCGCGCCTGCCATCCGGTCGTTGGCGATGCGCACGATAGCGGCGGCCGTGGCGACGGCGTCGAGGCCGAGGTGCCTGCCGAGCTTCTGCTCGAGGATGCGTCCGATGCCGGGCACGTCGGCGGGTCCGTCCACGCCAAGGAGCTTTTCCGCATTCAGTCGTCCCAGGACGAGGTTCGCGTCGGTGATCGTGGGCTCGGCGCCGCCGCGGCCGTAGCAGATCGGCCCGGGATGCGCGCCTGCGCTGCGCGGGCCCACCCGCAGCATGCCATCCTCGCCGAGCCATGCGATCGAGCCGCCGCCGGCGCCGATCGTGTGCACGTCCACCATCGGCACGTGCACTGGCATCGCGTACTCGATCTCCAGCTCGGAGGAAACCTGCGGCACGCCGTCGAGTATCAGCCCGACGTCGGTGGAGGTTCCGCCCATGTCGTAGGTGATCGCGTGCGCGAACCCGGCCTGCGCGGCGGACTGCGCCGATGCGATGACCCCGGAAGCGGGGCCCGACATGACCGTGTTGACTGCGGTATCGGCGGCGAGCGCGGCCGAGACCGTGCCGCCATTGCCCTGCATGACGAGCAGGTCGCGGCCGAAGCCGCGCTGCCGCAGTTCGTCGACCAGCCGCTGCAGGTAGCGGTCGAGGATCGGCTGCACCGACGCGTTCACGGCCGCGGTCACGCCGCGCTCGTACTCGCGATACTCGGACAGGATGGTGTGGCCCGCGGTGACGTAGCGGTTGGGCCAGAGCCCGCGCGCGAGCTCGAGGGCCCGGCGCTCGTGAGCGGGGTTGATGTAGCTGTGCAGGAAATGGATCACCAGCGATACGCAGCCCGCGGCGGCAAGCCGCGCCACGGCTTCGCCGAGCGCCGCTTCGTCGAGCGGCACCACCACTTCGCCGTCGGCATCCATGCGTTCCGCGACTTCCAGCCGCAGCTCGCGCGGGATCAGCGGTTCGAACCAGCCGCGCAATCCGTAGGGGCTGGGGCGGGTACGGCGCCCGAGCTCCAGCACGTCGCGAAAGCCGCGGGTCGTGACGAGGCCCGTCTTCGCCAGCTTGCGCTCGAGGAGCGCGTTGGTGGTGGTGGTGGTGCCGTGGATGACGAGCGCGATCTCGCCCAGCGCGATGCCGGTCCTGCCGAGGGCATCCAGCACCCCGAACGCCTGGTTCTGTGGCGTGGTCGGCACCTTGGCGAGCCGCACCTCGCCCGCGCCCGGATCGAGCGCGATCAGGTCGGTGAAGGTGCCGCCTACGTCAACCCCGGCGATCCAGCTCATGCCCGTCGGGCCTCAGCGCTGCAGCTGGGCACGC
>VGXN01000105.1 GCA_016873335.1 Phycisphaerae bacterium
CGCGAATGCGCAAACTGTTCGACCGCGTGGTGGATGTCTCGTCGATCGACGACGACACGCTTGACGCAGCGATCCGCTCGGAACGCATCGATGTCCTTGTGGAACTGTCGGGGCACACGGGCGGCAACCGGCTCACCGCACTCGCTTCGAAGCCAGCTCCCGTCATTGTGACGGCGATCGGCTATCCCAACACCACCGGATTGCCCTCCATCGACTGGCGCATTGTCGACTCCATCACCGACCCGCCGGGCGCGGAGGCGTACTGCACGGAGCGGCTGCTGCGTCTTGATCCGTGCTTTCTGTGCTACCGACCGCCGGAGCTCGAAGTGTTGCCAACGATGCCGGGGGATGGCCCGATCACCTTCGGCTCCTTCAACAACAGCGCGAAGATCAGCCCTGAGTGCGCAGCGCTTTGGGCGAGGGTCCTGCAGGGCGTGCCCAACTCGCGCCTCCTCCTGAAGACGCAGACGCTCGCCGACCCAGCCACTCAGCGCGAACTCCGCGCCCGGCTGTGTGAACAGGGGATCGCCGACGACCGCATCGAGATGATTGCTTCGTCTCCAACGCGGGCTGAACACCTCGCGCTCTACGGACGGGTGCATGTCGCACTCGATACGGTGCCGTACAACGGCACGACCACGACCTGCGAGGCTCTGTGGATGGGAGTTCCGGTCGTCACCTTGCTCGGTGATCAGCATGCTTCGCGCGTCTCTGCGAGCTTGTTGACAGCCGCTGGGCATCCCGAGTGGATCGCTGAGGATGCGGATGGATTCGTCCGCATCGCCGGATCGCTCGTGGGCGACATGGCTCGCTTGGCGTCCCTGCGCTCGTCGCTGCGCAGCGAGCTCCGCGCCTCGCCACTGCTTGATTCCAAGGGCTACGCACGGCGCTTTCACGCTGCCATCCGCAGCTGCTGGCGGGAGTGGTGCGCCTCGCAGCCGCCCAAACCAAACTGAGCAGGAGCGAGGAACCGGGGGGGATGCGCGCGTCGGGGTGATCTTGGTCGGCGTGCTGGATCGGCGATGCGCGGGGTGCGGCGCGGCAACGGGCGGTGGTTGAGCGCATGATTGGGCGAAGAAAATGTGGGATCGATGCAGATTGGCTGTATCTTCCGAACGTGACTCTGGGCTTCCACCGCATTTCTTACCTCGCCCAAGTGCCGCTGCATGGATGGATCGCGCAGCTGCTTGTTCTGATTGTCCTGTTTGCGTCCGCTGCGCACGGCTCTGCATCGCATGCGCTCGAAGGGCAGACCTCGAATCGAGCAGTGGTGATGGTCGCGGGCGAATCGCTTGCCGCACGCGCTGAAGGACCACTCGTGGTGTCCGCTCCAACGCCTGCCGCGATTCCTGCCGAGTGGACATGCGTGGCTGCGGGCGGCTTCGAGTTCGTGCCCGAGCTGCACGCGGCGTTGGTTGGCGCTGAAGCGGTGGGAACGAGCGGACTCAAGCACCGCGTGGCCGTTCCGCTGCGGGATGCGGGGGAGGTGGTGCTTGAACTGGTCTCCTTCCGCCCCACCGCGGGCGACGCGCGCGTCGAGATCGGTGCTGCGAAGCGTGGTCCGCTGACGGCGGTCTCATCGGGTTTGTCGGCTACAGCGCGGCAGGTTGCGCACTTCGAGGGACGCGTGGCAGGCCGTGCGGGCTCCTCGTGCTATCTCGCGGTCGGATCCACAGGCGTCGCGGGCTGGGTGGAGCTCGGCGACGGTCAGGGGCAGTTCACGCTTCGGCGCGTGGCAGGGGGCGATGCTTTCTCGGCGGGCCTGTGCGCGGGTACGGTCGAGTTCGTCCGCTCGAGTGGCACAAGCGCTCCTGAGGTGCCGACCTGCGGTGGCGCGATCGTGGCGGGCGAAGGCGGCATTGCGGGGTTCGGCGCGATCCCCGTGGGCAAGCGGCCTGTCGTCGATCTCGCCGTCGATGCCGACTTTGAAATGCGCAGCAACTTCGCCAGCGACGAGGCCACCACCGAGTATGTCGGTGTGCTGATCGGCGCGGTGAGCGCGATCTATCGGCGTGACTGCGGCATCACGGTGCGGCTCGTGTATCTGCGCGTCTTCAACACGCCCGACGACATCTTCAACGACCCCAATCCGCTCGGGCAGTTCCGTGACTACTGGAACTCCGAAGGTGCAGGCATCACCCGTGATCTGTTCACGCTGTTGACGGGCCGACGCAATCTGCCTTACGGCGGCGTGGCGTGGCTGAGCGCGGCGTGCGGTGACTTCGGCTACTCGGTCAACGGCTATCTCAATGGAGTGTTTGCAGATCCCGTGGTCACCAATCCGGGCAACTGGGACATCAATGTCTTGGCGCATGAGATCGGCCACAATGTCGGAACGCTGCACACGCACGACTACGAGATCGACAGCTGCGCCTCGGGCTCGGTGCAGCGCGGCACCATCATGAGCTACTGCCATGTGGTGTCGGGCGCGAGTTCGAACATCGACCTGCGGTTCCACCGCGGAACGGTCGATCCGATCCGCTCGTTCGTCGCAACGGCCGCGTGCCTGACCAGCGACTGCGACGGCGACGATGTGGCCGACGATGAGGAGATCGCGGCGAACCCTGCGCTCGATGTGAACGGCGACCTGATCCTCGACGCCTGCCAAGACTGCGATGGGAACGGCGTGCCCGACCCCGTGCAGATCGCCGTGGGCGAGTTGATCGATGCCGACGGCGACGGCCTGCCCGATTCCTGCGAGGTCGACTGCGATCTCGACGGAGTGCCCGATTCGATCGAGATCGCAGCGGATCCGAGCGCCGATCGCGACGGCGACATGCGGCTCGATGCGTGCCAGAGCGACTGCAACGGCAACGGAAGCGCGGACGCGATCGAGATCATCGACAGCATGTCGCTCGACATCTCGCGTGACGGCCGCCTCGACTCCTGCGAGGACTGCGACGGCGACGGCGTGCTCGACTACGACGAGCTCCATGGGTCGCGCGCACGGTTCGTGGCGAGCGCGTCGGACAACATCATCCGCGAGCTCGATCCGCGCTCCGGCGTGTTGCGGCGGAGCCAGCCTGTCGGAGCCTCGCCCGCCAATGACCTTGCGTTCGGGCCTGATGGCCGAATCATCCACGCCGCGATCGGCAACCGCGTTTGGGCGATCGAGCGCACGCTCGACCAACCGCCACTCGAGTGGTCGGTAGCGCTCTCGGCCGAGGTGCGTGCGCTCGCCGTGACTCCGGCGGGAGACCTCGCAGCGCTGCTTGAGACGGGGCGCATCGATTTCCTCAATCCCGAGGGCGGCATCATCGCCACGTGGGCGCCCGCACTCGCTGCGGGCAGCGATGCACGTGACCTCGTTTTCCGCACCAAGCCCGACGGATCGGTCGATGCGGTGGTGACCTTTGCCGGCGGCGTGGTGCGCCGTCATCCCTGGCCAGCGGGGCCTGCCGAGGATCTTGCGAATCTCACGGAACTTTCTCCCCAGTTGCGCGGCGCGTTCGCGCTTCCCGACGGCTCTGTGCTGCTCGCTGCCAGCGCCTTGAACGCAGTCCTGCAGATCAGTCCTGTCGGTGCGTACCTCGGCGAGTGGGATGTCGACAACGGAGCGCTTGTGAAAGGCGCCTATGCGATCGCCGATGCGCAGGACGGTCGCGCGGTGTTCGTGACGGGACCGAACTCGACTTCCACGATCAACGGCTTCCGAAAGTCCAACGGCTACACCGAGCGGACCTACCGCGTCTACCCCGCCGATGCCCCGCAGGCGACGGCCATGGTCGTGGCGCCGCCGAGCGAAAGCGATGCCAACGGCAACCTGATCCCCGACGAGTGCGAGTTTTCACCCGCCGACCTCAACGCCGATGGCTTGGTGAACGGCTCCGATCTGTCGATACTGATCGTGGCGTGGGGAGCATGTTCGGGCTGCGCAGCGGACATCGACGGCAACGGCACCGTGGGCGCCGCGGACCTTGCGATCCTGCTCGGCCTGTGGGGTTGAACGCGCGGCGCAGCGTGCGCTCGATGCAGTGATGACGAGAGCCTGACGAGATTCGCATCATCGTGCGGGAGTCGTGCGCAACCGCACCGTTATCCTTGGCGCATGTCGAGCGCGGGTGTCAAGCAGAGCCTTGGTGAGAAGGCGCTGGCACTGCAGGGCTCGGGGCAGCATGACAAGGCGGTCGAGTTGGTGCGTCTGCACCTGCGCATGCGTCCAAAGGACTCGATGGCCGTGAGCATCATGGGCGTGCTGCTGCGGGGCGTTGGGGCGCTCGTTGAGTCGGAGGAGTGGTTGCGCCGTGCGATAGC
>VGXN01000106.1 GCA_016873335.1 Phycisphaerae bacterium
ATACAAATTCTGCAATGCAAGATACGAATCATATCTCAATGAATTACCGTTATTTTGAGAAATTAGAAACGGTGTGACAGCGGCCTCGATTGCGTGGTGATATTTCTCGTGAAGCAATATGGAATTTAGTGCCGGTCTTAGTAATTCATCAAAAATTACAGGCTCATTTGTTATGCTTCCAGCCTGTATCATCTCATGCGCTATGACTTTGGGAGAACCTCTGTATACGTAGATCCCCCATGGAAAGTCGCTACGATGATAATGAAACGGACGGTAAAAACCCAACACTTCAAAGGTTCTAGTATCTCGGAATCTTTGATGCAAATGTCGATCATATTCATACAAAATTCTCTCTTCCTCTAATCTGATGATATTATACGGAATTACTTCGTCGGGAAAATGAGATTCTAATCTGAGAGGTCTGTCAGTTATTTGCATTTTTTTGATCTCCTAGCATAGTTTGACTTTTTTTCTTTAGAAATTTTGCCAGACTTCCATCAAAGGCATTTCTAAGAATCAACGTCCTCACAAATGAAACTCCGACGTAAATTGACGTAATTACTAGATTAGCCAGTATTGGATCTTTTTGAATCCAGTTTACTGACAGTGGTAATACGATTATGCCGATTACAAATCCAATCGGATATCCTCCTATAGAGTTGGTAGCAGCCTCGATTAGCCCATTTTTTTGAACAAAATTTTCAAAAAATGTCATTTTCTATGACCACCGTAATTAAGATCAGCTGATTTTGTTCTGGAATTGACGTCTCCGATAAATTCCATAAAAACCCCGAGGTTCTTTTTTGCGCTAGAAACAAATTGTTCCAGTTTTTTTCTTCGTGCAAGTCTTTTTTGGAGTCTTTCATCAGTCATGGACTTGATAGTAAAAAACAGGCCATATCCGTAGGGAGTCACTGCTATGACCTCGGATCTGTTTTCAACGTCATAGTATCTAGTTAAAATTCCATTTTTTAAAAGCCAGTCATACTTGGCGGAATTATCGCCAGTTCGACCTGGGTTTGAAAATACAGGATTTGAGATAATTTTCTCATATATTGAAATCGACTCTATGCCCAGTCGGGTTGGAGCAAATTTGGCGGATTTCCCATCATGAATTTGAACCAGCCAGCCCAGAGTCAATAATTCCAACGCATATTTTTGATGATCAACTTGCAATTTTTATTCCCCCCAGAGGTTCAGTTAGCAAATTTGCCAAATGAATTGTCAACATCTGGAGCAATCCAAATCGCATATAGTCAAATGCCAAATATGTAAGAACCAGGCTCATCATCAGTGCATTACGTTTTCTGGGGTTCATTTTAAGAAAAGGCCTGACTATTCTGTTTTGTGAAGATGCAAATTTAGTTAGAAACTTCGAGTCTTTTTTGTTTTTTCTCCAATATTTTACAGAGTATAAATCAATACTTTTTCTAATTATCGAGTCCAGTTTTGAGAACGCATAAAGATGAAGGCGGATTATCTCTTTACCTGCCATAATAACAAAGAACGCAAGGTAGCAAGTGAATAGCACAAACATGTTATCAGATAGCATCCTTTCAATCGAGCTTTCAAGTGGTTTGACAAGGGCTATAGTCTGCATTGCCAGGAAAAAGGACATTAAAATGATAGCCTTGCCTCCTAACAACACCGCAGGTCCGAAATTTTTATCACTCTTCAGCTCGAGTAGGGATTTGATTCGCTTTTTTATGTAATTCATTTTTTATCCCCTGTAATTTTTTTATTATGACTGATTTGATTTTTAAAATCCGCATAATACCTAATAGTTTTATTCAGGTCGGACAGTTTTAGCAAAACGCAGTTGTTATGATCCCTTTTATGGCGAATAAGCAAACCAAACTGCGCTTCCAGGTCGCTATGATCTAACACTTGCATAGATGTTCGCGCCCCGTCACTATTGACTTGTCAGAATTGCAGTAAGTGATTCTGCCAATTTTGGTTTTAATGTTTTTCATGAGATAGGTTGTATTTTGCAATTAATAATTTGCTTTACAATAGTATCAATACTGTTGATACTATTGATGTATTTATCTAATTAAAATCCCATCATTATGATCGAGATTTTTAGGCTCAATATAGACAGCACATTGCAGAATTGAATTCAATATAGTATTCAAAGTATGCATACTATGCTACATGAACTTTAATGTTCGAAATTTGAAATATCTTCATGAAAACAAACGCAATGGAAAATGATCATGGTCACGTGTAAAAAATGCGGTAAGCGAGGTCTTGCATGGCGCAATACAATGGCAGGCTACAAGCTCTGTGATAGTATCGACATACATCAATGTGTGAGATCTATTGGACAGAATCTTAAAGAAATCAGACGAGATATTAAATAATTTTTTTCATTTCAAATGACATATACTAATCAGATTTGAGAATCTCAAAAACTGTCTGTCCTGTTAAAACCAATGAATCTGAGTCAGGCGATATTTTCATTATCTCCATTTTCAGATTCTTGCCAAAATACGGTACGCTCAAAATATCCCCAATTGTAACAGGAGTGTTTGCTAGATCTTCAGTAATATATTGCAAATTTTCGGGTTCTGAATTATCCAGAGTTCGAATAGAGATTATTTTGGCAGGTCTTGGGACAATCTTTCTAACCTCAATTGTATCACCCAAATCAACTCCTGAATTTTTCCTTACAAGATGCCCCATGCCAATTATCTTTTTTTTATCATCAGATGAAAATAATGGCAAACAAATTGCAGCAGTAGTTTTTTTCCCTAGCAATTGTACAACATCACCAGTACTGGCTCCAATTCCAGAAAGTGATTCTTTATCCATTCTTACCCGATTAAAATCATCATCCCGTTCATAACCCGCAGAAACTACTAGTTTAACTGGAGATTTTTGCACGAACATTAGTCTTTTGCTTGTTTTTAAATTTTTTTTAAAAATCCTTATCTAGTAATAGTATCCATAAATTAGATACTATGAATTTGCTTGTCAATCCTAGAATACACATAGCGCCAGTTGGCTTCGAGATAGAGCGCGTAGTCACACCAACCATAGAAAACAGGGCGGATTTAGTCTATCTCTTGGTCCACAATAATGTTTCTGCGGACAAGTCAAAACCCTACGCAGATGAGATAAGAAAACAGCTCAAAAAAAACAAAATCCAGTACAAGGATGTCTATGCAGACAGAAATAACCTATTAGAGATTGTCAAAACAGTAAAAGAAATAATTATCGAACATCGTAATTCAGAAATTTTCATAAATGTTTCAAGCGGTTCCAAAATTCAGGCCATTGGATGCATGATGGGATGTATGATATTCGACGATAGAAAAAACCTAAGGCCTTACTACGTAGAGCCAGTCACATATGTAAACAAACCCCAGACGACGGGTGTAAAAAAAACGCATCCCCTAGTGGCTTACCAAATGCAGACGCCAAAGCCAGAACTATTAGAGATTTGCACCATCATCAAGGAACGTGGCAGGATTAAAAAGAGCGAGCTTGCTGATATTGCAATCCAAAAGAAAATAATATCCGTGAATTCAACCCAGAATTTCAAAATGGCTAGATTCACATCGCTTGACAAAAACATCATAACGCCTCTGAAAAATATCTGGAACTTTATAGAAGAGGAAAAAGTCGGCAGGAATCGGTATGTGTTTTTAACAGAGGATGGAAAGCTTGCATCGCAGTTCCTTTTCTAGAGTTACACTGGCAGGAACAGCGCCGTGATTAGTATAAAGCAATTCCAGGATACGATTTTAGTAAATGCGGCAGTCAGGGATTTTGCAGATTCAATTGGATACTGCCAGTACAAAATTCCCCTATCAATTCAGGGAGTCAAAGGCAAGCCTTCCAAAGCAACAATTGGTGGTGCAAAGGCACACCTAGAAGAAGAGATCTTTGAGCAGGAACACGTTGAATTAGAGCCAGTCACGACAGTACAGATTCAGGATTCCAAAGAGGATATCGAATTTGCTAGGGAATATGTCTTTTCAATGATGCGTTCGCAGTTTAATTTTCCTTCACATAAAGTTCAGGTCTCTCTTTTCGGCAGAATCGATAAAATAATGAGATCAGACAATACCCTGATTGTACGCGATGATAAATTCACGA
>VGXN01000107.1 GCA_016873335.1 Phycisphaerae bacterium
AGCGCCGCGCGGACTACCGCAGCCAGATGAAGTAGCCGAGCATCGCCGCTGCAAAGACCCACGCAAGGAGGCTGGTCTCCCGCGCGCGACCCGCAACAAGTTTCAGCACGGGACTCGCCAGCAGCGCCGCCGCCATGCTGTCCGCGATCGATGAAGTGAGTGGGATCCCGACGATCACAAGCAGCATCGGCACGGATGCGGCGGGATCGTTCCACTGAAGCCGACGCAGTTGGCTCGCCATTGCTGCGCCGACAAGCACCAGCACGGGCGCGCTGGCAGGCGGATAGTTGCCGAGCGCTTCCACAATGGGCGCGCAGAGAAGCGCCGCCAGCATCAGCACCCCTGCCGCAACAGCCGTCAGCCCGCTGCGCCCGCCCGATGCGATTCCTGCGTTGCTCTCCGCATAGGCACCGCACGCACTCACACCCAACAGAGATGAGGCGCACGTCGACAGCGAGTCCGCGATCATGGCCCGCCGCACGGGCGGATCATCGTTGGTCGAGATGAAGCCGCCATGATGCATCAGAGCCAAGAGTCCAGTTGTGGAGTCGCTCAGCATGCTGAAGAGCAACAGCAGCGTCGGCATCCACATCTGCGGCGCCACGGCTCCAGCGATGTCGAGGGAGAAGAACCCGTCGAAACGCCGAGCAGGAAGCCCAATCGCTTGTGCTGGGACGGCGGCAGACTGAATCTGTGAGGCGGTCCATGCATCGATCGCCGCCCACTGCGGCAGCACCGTTGGCACATACGAACGCAGAAGCCAGGCGCTCACGAACGCGACGACAGTCGCGATCAGCAGTGCCGTTCGCCATCCACGCGCCTGCAACATGCCCGCCACGACTATTCCGATGACGCACACGATCACGTCGGGCGAACGGAGATCGAGCACCAGCCGAAACGCGCCAGCGCCCGGCGCAATGATGCCGGCGGCCCGAAGCCCCATCGCGGCGATCAGAAGTCCGATGCCGCAGCCAATGGCGGTCTGCAACTGCGCATCGACCGCGCGGAGCACAACGGTCCGAAGTCCAAGCAGCGACAGCAGCAGCAGCGCAACCCCAGCCAAGAGTGTTGCGCCGAGCGCCGTCCGCCACGGTTCGGCACTTCCCGCGGCGGCCGCCGCAGGAATCAGCGTCAGAACGAGAAAGAACGCCTGCCCGTACGTTGGTCCCACCGCGATTGGCAGACGACCGATCGTTCCCATGAGAACGCATCCGATTGCCACGGCGATCGCTGTCGACCACACCACCGCATCGGCACTGAACCCGGTCGTTGTCCCAAGTGCCTGTCCGCAGAGCACATCAGGCAGCACGGCCATGACCACCACCATGGCCACGAAGGTGGTGGAACCGGCGAGCGCCTCGCTTGCAAACCGCTTCAGCATGCCCCATGAGTATCGGTTCATCGGGGATGGCGGCAGAACGGATTGCAGTTGAGACTCAGTCTCAATACCATGGCACGGTGGAACGCCCACCCGTCCGAATCCCGCTCAATCAGCTGGCCCGCGGTCAGCGCGCGACCGTCGAGTGTTCCGCGCTCGATGCGCTTCCTGAAACCGAACGCTGCCTGCTTGCGGCGATGGGCTTGGGGGAACGCTGCGAAGTCCGCGTGTGCAAGCCGGGCACGCCGTGCATCATTCAGGTCGACCAGGCTCGGCTGGGACTGCCGAACGAGATCGCAGCGCGGATCATGGTCACTCCCGTTCCCCCAGAACAGCCGTGAACAACCGCATCGCACTGCTGGGCAATCCGAACACTGGAAAGAGTTCGCTCTTCAATCGTCTCTGCGGGTTGCGTTCCAAGACTGCCAACTTCCCCGGCAGTACGATCGAGCATCAGGTGGGCACGTGCAGCGTGCCAAGCGGGCCAGAACTCACCATCATCGATCTGCCCGGCATCTACAGCCTGCGGCTGGAACTTCCTGAGAGCAAGGTCTGCGCCGATTGCCTCGATGGCAAGATCGGCGATGGGAGACCTGATGCTGCACTGGTCGTGGTCGATGCGAACAATCTGCCGCGGAACCTGCAGTTTGCAGCGAGCGCGATGCGGCGCGGACTGCCGACAGTCATCGCCGTCAACATGATCGACTTGGCACAGCGGCGGGGTTTTCAGATCGATGCCGCGCACACAAGTCGCTTGCTCGGCGTTCCTGTTGTGCCAGTTTCGGCGCGCACGGGGAGTGGCATCGATGCGCTCAAGGCAGCGCTCGCAGCGACCGTACTGTCGCAAGCGAAACCTGCGCCGCAGATCGAACTTCCAGATGGCGAGCCTGGTTCTGCGCCAAGTGTGCGATGGGCCGCATCGGTACTTGATGCCATCGCCGCGGGCAGCGCACCGCGTGAGGACGACACGCAATTGCACGACAGACTCGACTGGGCATTCACGCATCCCCGACTTGGAATCCTGCTCTTTGCCGCAGTGATGTCGCTGCTGTTCGCGGCGATCTTCTGGTTCGCGCAGTATCCGATGGAGTGGGTCGACATGCTCTTCGCAACGCTCGGCGGATTCACCGAGCGTGTGCTGCCCAGTGGAATCCTCCGAGACCTGATCGTGTTCGGGGTGATCGGCGGCGTGGCGGCGACGGTGGTCTTTCTTCCTCAGATTCTGCTGCTGTTCTTCCTGCTCGCGCTGCTTGAGGACTCCGGCTACCTCGCGCGAGCCGCGTTCGCCATTGACCGCGTCATGCGCCGCTTCGGGCTTCCTGGCCAGGCGTTCATGCCACTGCTGTCGGCGCATGCCTGTGCGCTGCCTGCGGTGATGGCGACACGACTGATCCCAAGTCGGCGCGACAGGATCGCCACCATCATGGCGATCCCGTTCATGAGTTGCAGCGCACGCGTTCCCGTGTACGCGCTGCTGACGACTCTGCTGTTCGTGGGGCGACCGTGGGCTGCGGGTGTGGCGTTCATCGGCTGCTACGCGCTCGGAGCGATCGCAGGCATCGCAACGGCGGCGCTTGTCGGTCGAAGCGTGCTGCGGGGATCCCCGCCACCGATGCTGCTCGAACTCCCCGCGTACCGATTGCCGAACATTCTGCAGGCATTTCGCATCGCGTTCGACCGCGGCTGGCTGTTCCTGCGAAACGCGGGCAGCGTCATCCTGGCCATCGCGGTCGTCATGTGGTGGCTGAGTGCGTATCCGCTCGTGCCGCCGCCTGAAAGTGCGACCGCGCTGCGGGCGCAGGCAGCGCAGATCATTCAACGCGACGCGGCAACCGCCGAGGCACTTGACACACAGGCCGCGCGCATCGAGCAGCAAGCGCAGCAAGCGGGTTCTTTTTCCGGCAAGGTCGGCAGCGCTCTTGAGCCGATCTTCGCTCCCATCGGGCTTGATCGGCAACTCACGGTGGCGGTCATCACAAGCTTCCTCGCACGCGAAGTCTTTACCACGACCGTGTTCGTGCTGACTGGGGCCGGAAGCGATGCGGAGGGCAACGAGTCAACCACGCTCGATGTGGTGCGCAGTGCGAAGCGCGACGACGGAACCCCCCTCTTCTCGACTGCGACCTCCGCGTCACTGCTCGTCTTCTTTGTGCTTGCGCTGCAGTGCTTGCCGACCGTGGCAGTGGTCGCGCGTGAAACAGGGAGTTGGACATGGGCGATCGGTCAGCTCGCGTTCATGTCCGTGACGGCATACCTGCTCGCACTGGTGACCTATCGTTTGCTGTCATGAGCATCCCTTGGAACGATTGGCAGTTTTGGACCGCGTCCGTGCTCGCGGCACTCGCACTGTGGTTCATCGTGCGACCACTTCTCCCGTCAAAGCGCAAGAGTCCCAAGTGCCCCAGTTGCACGGTTCCGCAAGCGAAGACGGGTGCTGTCCGCACGGAACTCACGGTGGACGGTGAGCGGCTCACGCGCCCCTGAGCGCGCCCCCGGGGCGCACCCCCGGGGCGCACCCCTGAGGACATCAGAAACGCTTGTGCGCGGGGCGCTCTTCGGGGGCGCGGTGCCCCAGCACAGCCCGCACCAGCGCAAGATCCGCTTGCGTCGTCACCTTGATGTTCCGCGCCTCACCCGACACGACAAGGACAGGTTCGCCGAGCCGTTCCACGAGCATGCTGTCATCGGTCGCGCCACCAAGATTGTCCTGCGCGT
>VGXN01000108.1 GCA_016873335.1 Phycisphaerae bacterium
GCCGATGAACGCCTCCGGCAACTTTGGGTTGGTTCGCAGGATCGCCTGAAACTGCGCGAGCGCTTCGTCAAATCGACCATCCGCGACTGCCTGCGAACCACCTTGCAGCTGCTGTTGCTCCGCGGGGCTCGGCTCGCCGCGTGCCGCAGCCACCTGCGGAGTTGTAGGACTGCTTGAGACAGTCCGCTTTGATGCGCAGCCCACGCCGCTGATCCCGTAAACGAAGCACACAACCGCCAACAGAAGCGTCACAGTCCGCCGTGCGCTGCGCGTGCGAATGCGCTCGAGCGCGCGGATATTGACCGTGTCCCAGAGCTTCCCTGCCCCGCGTCCGGACGGTTCGCCATCTTTCGGTGTCTCCAAGATCATGGGCACATCCACAAGGGCTGGATGCGTGAGAATAGACCGAAAGCACGCGTCGCCGCAGCAGCCTTGCCCGATGTGCGCATGTCGATCGAGCCGCGAGGCGAGCGGTCCGGCGGAATCGTTCACATGCACCACACGCACCTGCCCGAGACCAATGATCGTGTCGAAGTGTCCGAGCACATCCGCCGCGCGCTGCGCGGTCGACATGTCGTAGCCGGCCGCAACAATGTGGCACGTATCGATGCACACTCCGACTCGCTCGGGCTCGTGCACACTGTCGAGGATGTGTCCGAGATGAGCAAAGTCGTAGCCGAGATTGGTGCCCGCACCTGTCGTGGTTTCGAGACAGATGCGCACGCGTGCGCCGCGGGTCTCGCGCAGCAGCGTTTGAACGCTCGCCGTGATTCGTGCAAGACCCTTCTGCTCATCGGGCGTGGGCGACTCCCCAAGGCGGTTGGGCTCGCGCGGCCGCCGGGGCGTGCCAAGATGCGCGCCAGGGTGCAGCACGCATGCCTCGATCCCGAGCGCCTCGCAGCGTTCCAACTCCGTCCTCTGTGATGCGATCGACTTGCGACGCTGCACTGCATCGGGCGAAGCGAGATTGATGAGATACGAGTTGTGGCTCACGACGGCACTCGGCGCATCCAATCCCGCACTCTTGCGAGCAGCCGCGAATGCCGCGATCTCATCTTCTCTCAACGGCGGGGCGTTCCACTGCCGCTGATTTCGTGTGAACACCTGCAGCGAGCGAAGGCCAAGCCTCTTGGCTTCCTCGACTGCGAGATGAAGACCCCCCGCCACAGACAGATGGCTGCCGTAGCGCGGCAGTCGATCAGTCCGCGGCATGATCAGATCCGCCGCGCGCCTGCGCGTCGCGCCGCCTGCACGATTCGTTCTGCGGTCCGCACGGCGGCAAACCCAGCCTCCGCATCAACGAGCGGACGCCCTCCCGACCGAATGGCTCCCGCGAAGTCCTCCAACTGCAACTTCAGCGGTTCGCCCGCACCGACGTGCAGCGGTTCGACCTTCACAAGCTCAAGGTAGTTCAGCCCCGACAGATCCTCGCCCGCCTCGAAACGCGAACGGATCGCGCGAAGTTGCTCGGCGTTCACCGCCTTGCGGACCACCGTTCCCTTGCGCTCGCCGAAGTCCGCAGAGACATACGTGTCCTCGCTGATGATTCGGATCTTGCGCTCAGTCTTGAGCGCCAACCGACTTGCCGTGACATTCGCCGTGCAGCGAATCCCATCCTTGCCAGGCGGGAAGACCAAACGGGCGTTGCACACGTCCTCCGCCTCCCCAAGGACACTGACCGCGTTCGCATGAATCTCCTCGGGCTCTGCGCCCATCAACATGATGAGCACATCAAGGTCGTGGATCATCATGTCCAGCACCACGCCGACATCCACCGACCGGAATGTCATGGGCGAAACTCGGTCCACCTCGACGAAGCGAGGCGTGAGTCCTTCCAACTGCCGAATGGCGACCATCACCGGATCGAAACGGACCACATGCCCAACTTGGAGAATCGCTCGACTTCGGCGCGCCGCTTCCGCCAACGCTCGCGCCTGTACCTCATCAGGCGCCAACGGCTTTTCGACGAGACAGTGGATACCCGCTGCGAGCAGTTTCTCGACGATCTCACGGTGCGTGACCGTCGGCGTGGCGACCACGACCGCATCGACGCCCGCCGACACGAGCTCATCCACCGCTTCGAACCCGCTGCAGCCGTACTGCTCCTTCATGTCGGCGCGACGCGACTCGGACGCATCGACGATGCCAACCAGCTCCAGTCCTTCCATGGTTGCGCAGAGGCGCGCGTGGTGGCGCCCCATCCGCCCGACACCGATGACGCCGCAGCGAAGCAACCGACCCGCAACGCCCGCACTCATGCCGCCGCCTCGCGGCGAAAGATCATCTCCAAGTGGTTCCCCATGCCGTGGTGACGCACCTCACTCATGTAGGCGCGGATCAGCATCAGTCCGCGCCCCGACGGGATCTCGAGATTTTCATCGAGCGTCGGATCGGGTACCGCCCCGGGGTCGAATCCCTCGCCTTCATCGATGATGTGAAACGCCGCCGAGTCAGCGCCCACGGACCAACGAGCCTCCACCTTCTTCGCTGGATCAGAGAGGTTCCCGTGGCGGATCGCGTTCATCACGGCCTCCTCGATGGCGAGGCGAATCGCAAACAGGGCGTGCTCGCCGTAGGCGTGCCGCGTCAGAGCAGATGCGACGGAAGTCTGCAGCACCTCCAGTTCGTCCGCCGATGCGGAAACCTTCACGCTACCGCTGTCCGATCCAGTCTTGCTCGTGCTCATCGTGTGCTTCTACAGCGCCCAGTGTGCAACCCGCACACTGCAGCGATCAGCCCCTTGGGAACGCCGCCAACGCCTGCTCAGACGAGTCGTGGATCTGGAAGAGCCGATCCAGTTTCGTGATGCGGAAGACTTCAAGAATTGTCCCCTTGATGTTCGAGAGGCGGAGTTGTCCGCCTCGCTTCTTCACCAAGCTGTTGACCGTGATCAGCGTCCCGAGCGCCGCCGACGAGAGGTGTTCCACCCCGCGGAAACAGACAAGCACATGGGCCGTCTTGGCGGCTTCGATCTGGCGAACCAATTCACTGTTGATCTGGCGAATCGCGACTTCGTCAAGCACATCGCGGTCGGCAAACTCAACGAGCAGCACCGAACCTTGCGACGAGAAGCGGAGCCGTGAAGTCTCGGACGCCATGATCAGTAACGCGCCCCTTGGCTACCGCCGCCCAACTGATCACCCAACCCAGGGAACAGGAGATCCTCCGCTTCCTGCTGAATGATGATCTCGGGGCGAATCAGGAGTAGTGCGGTGCGCTCAACCTTGCTGGTCACCGAGTTGGTGAAGAAGCGATTGATAAAGGGCACCTTCGACAGCACGGGCACGCCAACCTCGATCTCCGTTTCACCGACATCCCGCTGACCGCCAAGCAGCACGGTGCCCTTGTCCGGACAAGAGACCGCAGTGTTGATCTGTGTCACGGCAAGTTCAGGCAACTGGAATGTCGCGGTGAACTGATCGCCACGACCGCCCGTGAATCCGCCTCCAACCGCACCCTGTGTCGATGCGGTCGTGAACTTGATCAGAATGTTCTGCGCAAACTGGACCGTCATCGACACATAGCGCCGGTCCGCGCTGGCGACCGCCTCGATGTCGAGTACGAATCCAGTCAACAACGGCAGGATGACCGGCGTGAACGCGCCCGAGCCATCACCCGTTGTTGCCTGCTGATTCGCCACGTACGACTGTGCACCACCGAACGAGAGCCAAGACCGCGATCCGTTGAAGAGCGTGAGCCGAGGCGCGACGAGCGTCATGGACCGCTGATCAGCCTGCGTTGCCTGCACGAGCAGGTCGACCTGCACATCGTCCAGATAGGTGAATCCGACACTGAGTGCTGGATTCGCCAAGGCGGCCGTTGCCACGGTTCCCTTGAGTCCTGCTCCGAGCAACTGAATGAGGGGCAACCCCTGCTGCTGCACATTGATCGGCGACATGCCGTTGGACGCTCCAGCCCCCGGATACAACTGACCATCTCGTCGAACGCCGATCGGTTCATAGATGCCCTGTTGGGTGTACGTGATCCCGCC
>VGXN01000109.1 GCA_016873335.1 Phycisphaerae bacterium
ATTAGAAACTTAGAATCGGAAAGAATAGAATTACTAAGAAAACTAAATTCCTAACATGCGAGGTCTGCGGTAGAATTTATATCGCAGATCTAAAATGTTTTGCGTGTGCTGCTAAACAATAAAAAATCGCCTAGGGGGATTCAGACAAATTGGACATTTGCATTTGTCATTGATTTATGATAAGATTAATCTAAATTAAGAGAAAGAAGTAAAATGAAAAGACTAATTGCTATTGTATTAGGAATTGCTTTATTAGCCCCTGCCCCTGCCAATGCTAATGGTAGCACTTATCAACTATTGACCCCAGTTTTAACAACAACCTATGAACTTCCTGCACAAACCTATAACTCCAGATGGGGAACAATAGAAATACCTTTCTCTGTTATTTTAATATCAGATGGAACAGTTGCCAGTTTTCATTTTAACTTAATAGATGCTGAAGGATTTGAAATTGCATATAAACAAAATATAAGTCCAAATAATTTAAAAATAGGCACTCACTATGACCCAGTGACTTGGACTCAAAACAATAAATGGATACTATATAGACATCATAAAGCAAAATTGCCTATTAGACTACAAACAGAAATTGAGTTTTGGAGAAGCACTGGCAAAGCCACTATCACTCAAACTTTTCCTATGAACTTCACTATACACAAAGATGATTTAGCAGAAAAGTCACAAGCAGAAGCAGAAGCAAAAGCAAGGGCAGAAGCAGTTGCAAAGGCACAAGCAGAAGCCAAGGCAAAGGCAGAAGCGGAAGCAAAAGCCAAAGCAGAGGCAGAGGCAAAGGTTAGGGCAGAAGCAGAAGCGAAAGCAAAGGTTGAAGCAGAAGCGAAAGCAAAGGCTGAGGCAGAATTAAAAGCAAAGCAAGAAGCAGAGGAAAAAGCAAAAGCGGAAGCAGAAGCAAAGTCTGCAAGAGATATAGCGTGGAAAAAGGAATGGGAAGAGCAACAAAAAAGACTAAGGGCTCAAAATGAATTAAATAGACGGGAATTCTTAAAAGAACAAGAAAAAGAATTGCGTAAGTTTATTGGTAAGCCTTGCAAAACTTTGCAAAAGTTTAAAGCAAATGAGGCTGGCTATCTTGAATGTATAAATAAAAAAGGTAAAAAAGTTTGGGGCTACTTGTCGCTCTATAATTAATTAAAAATATCCTGAGCACGATCTAAAACTGCTCAAAATTCCTAGGGGGGGTTTTCCACATGTTTGTCCACAATGTGAATTACGGCACATTTTACGGGATTTGTGATTTTCCTCACACGACACGCCGTCTTATTATTTAAGATGGATTTGAAAATGTCAGTAGAAAATGATAAGATTACAGAATGAAAGAAAGGACAGTCATGTTGACAGTTAAAGAAAAAATGGATAGAATTGCTAATATTGAAAAATTAGCGAAAGATAAATACGGAGATAATTATATTTATGGTCTTTGGGGAAGTGCCCAGAGTTTTCTAACAGAGGAAAACTTAAATATAATGGAAAAAGTTTTTGGAAAGGAAAATAACTAAAATGGGACTAGACATGTATCTTGCTGCTAAAAAGCATGTAGAGAAAATTGATTGGGGAAAGTTAGATAGAGATGAGAATATTGGCTTTGACAGCCCCGAAGTAGTGACAGATTTATTTAATGATATTGTAAAGACTTCTGGAATGGAAGATGTTGCTCATGGTATCTATGGCGTTGAGGTTTCGGTCACCTGCGCTTATTGGCGCAAGTCTAATCAGATACACGCATGGTTCGTTGAGAATGTTCAAGGCGGTAAAGATGACTGCGGAGAATACTATGTATCTAAGGATAAACTTAGAGAATTACTTACTACCTGCCAACAGGCTCTATTCAATAAAGACCCTAACCTATTGCCACCAAGAGCAGGCTTTTTCTTTGGCGGAACAGATATCGACGAATGGTATTGGGAGGATATAAAAGACACTATCAAGCAATTAAAGCATGTCCTTGAATTGTCCGAAAAGTCCAAATTGTCCTTTTACTACACTTCTTCTTGGTAAAAGGGCGTGGGGGTTTGATAATGTCAGCCCCCTATGATAAGATTTCAGTATGAAAGAAAGGAAAAAGAATACATGAATACTTTAGAACTAGCAGTAGAAAGAATTAGAAACTGCTCTTATTGTGATGGCAGAGGCACTCACTATTGGGGAAATGGCGAGGACTATGACTTTGAGAATTGCGAGTGTAATCCACACGAAATAATCTTTGACTATGACGGAGAAGTTATTTGGGCAGATAAAAGCCTTGAGGAAACTATTTGGGAAAGTGCGGAGGCTAACTAATGGGAAGCAACTTTGCTCAAGACTTAGCCAACTTTGATGACATGGCTATTGAAAGGCAGATAGAAATTCACTTATTTGCTAATCATTATCCACCCGTTCCTAAGTCTATGGTTCAGCCTTGCGTTGAAGCAATAGACGCCGTAAATGATTTAGGCTTATGGGATTTGGAAATACCAATGCCTAAAGGCATAACCTATAAGGGTTTGACGACTGCCCCTGCTTGGGCTATTATTGAACAACACCACTTAAACGAGTGGCTAATTGAAAGAGAGGACTACTAAATGGAAACGCTAGAAAGAGAATACTACTATGCGCTTACTACCTCCTATGACGGAGAGTTGGTTCATACCCTGCGAGTATCAGATATGCTTGAAGCGGTAAAAGCGTGGGATAAATGTATAGACCACGGAAACGCTAAAGAATACGCAACCTATAATCTATCAGACCCAATAGGTAAAATGTATACAAAAACCTTCTATGCTGACGGCAGAATAAAAGTTAAATAAATGTCTGCTACACTGAGTTGTATGGACTATCGCTTTGTAGATGTTCTAAATGCTGACCAATTAGAAGTAGGAGATCTAATTGGTTTAGGCATTGTTGGAATTGTAAAAATTATTTCAATTACTCCAACTAAAGATGGATTCTTACTTGTAATTGAAAATGAATTTAACGAAAAAGAAGATGTTGAAATTCTTGATAATGAAAAATTTGAATTGTTTGTTGCAAATTTCTAAAAACCCCCTAGGCCCTAGGCGATTCGGACAAATCGGGCATTTGCATTTTTAAGATTTTTATGATAAGATTATTCTATGAGAAAAAAGACGGCTGAGGAATTACGTAGATTACAGGAATTACGTAGATCTAACGCTGCCACCCCATTACGTAGCAAAAAAATTTATTCACGAAAACCTAAACACCCAAAATTGACAACTCATAAATAAAATGTTATACTAAAAAAAAGAAGGGCCCAAATGAAACTAAAACGCTCTATGGATAGGAAGGTTGCTAATGCCGTATCTAAAAACGGAAAGACCCCAACAATTGCCAACACTTTTGGACTGCCTGCTGGAAAGGCTTTCTCGTGCCCTGGTGCCACCAATACTTGCGAGAGTGTCTGCTACGCAGGAAAACTTGAAAAGATATACAAGGGAGTAAGAGATAACCTGCTCCATAATTGGGAATTACTACGCAATGCGGATGAGCCCACTATGGTAGATTTATTAGAGGATATGATTACAGATTTTAAGTCTGATTGCGATAAGCGCAATGCTGAGAAGTTATTCCGTATTCACTGGGACGGCGATTTCTTTAGTGATACCTACACAAGAGCATGGCAATATGTAATCCTTAATAATCCTGATATACAATTTTGGGTTTATACTCGTGTGGCTACCGCCGCAGACATGCTCAAGAATATTGAAAACCTATCTCTTTATTTCTCAACAGATAAAGATAACAAGGATATTGCTATTGGACTCAACAAGGATAAAGGAATAAGATTAGCATACCTTGCCGATACCTTCGCAATTGGGCAGGCAGACCTTAAAGCCATGATTAGCAGGGTAGGTGCAAAATGCCCTGAGAACAAGAAAGCAATTCCCCTAA
>VGXN01000110.1 GCA_016873335.1 Phycisphaerae bacterium
GGCAGTCTTTACATGCTTGTCACGGGTTCGCGGACGTCCCTCATTTCATGATGCGGCGTGCGGCACGATCTGCTGCTGCGCACGGAGGGCTGTGGATGTCGATCTGTCTGCTTGCGCTTCCCTGCGCTGCGTTGGCTCAGGTTGCAGATGCCCCCACAGAGTGTCCGCTTGCGCAGACTGAGCCTGCGTCCCCACCGGATGGGCGCCCGCCACTCGGCCCGCTTCGGCGAACCACTTCACGGTTGTGGGGTGTGCAGTTGACGGTCTCGCTGCCGCCGATTGTCGTTCCCGCGAACGTGTCGGAGGCAATCCTGATTCCCGTCACGCTGCTCGATACATGGTCGATTGCGGACGTGCGTTCGTTTTCTGCGCGCATGAGCATCAATCAGAGGCCGATCGCGCCTGCACTCACGCCGCTCACCATTCTGCAGCGACCTGGGCGTGAGTCGCAGGTCGAGGTCCCGATTCCAGACATCAACCGTACGCCACTCGGACTGCCCACGGGACCGGATCCTGGCATGCAGGTGATGCTTGATCTTGAATGGACCGTGGAGTGCTTTTCCGTGGCGCTCGATGAAGCCGCGGCGATGCGGATTGGGTGGCCACAGTCGTGGCCCGATGAACTGGCGCGGTGGCGAGGGACATCCGCCGGAAGCGATCCCGCCGATCCTTCGATCAGTCCGCTCCGAGACGCGGTTCGCGCAGTGTGTGGAGATGATGCCCCACCGCTTGCCGTTGCGAAGGCATGCGTTCGCGCGGGCAGCCAGTCGCTTCGAAATCCGAACTTCCATCAAGGCAGCCCCATGGGCGTTTTCACGCGCGGCGTGGAGGTTCGTGGTGCCACCGCCGCCCTGAGGGACCAGCAAGGCACGGTGGCTGATCTCACCTGCATTTGTGTGGCGCTGCTGCGCTCGGCTGGGCTGCCCGCGCGTGCAGTGATTGGTCTTGCCAACGAGAGTGATGGTCCGGCGCAGAGCGCCTCGGACAAGGAACTGACTGTCTGGGGTGAAGTCTGGTTGCCGCAGTGTGGGTGGGTTCCCTTTGACCCCGACCGAGTACGCGGTGGCGTCGGCGCCAATGCACCGCTCGTGCAGCGATGGGGTGGTTTCGGCACGGAAGCGGACTGGGAGCAGTGGATTCCGATCACTCACGAAGTCAACATCTTTCGCCCGACCCCGCCTGGATCAGCGAATCTCGCGACGGTGGCTGCACTGTGCAGGCTGAAGACGCAGGTGTCGAGCGGCGTGGCTGGGCCGACGGACATGCTGCTGCAGACACGCGTGGCAAATCGCGGGCGACCGCAGCGCTGATCTTGACGGTGGTGGTGCAGAGGCCGCTCAACGCCAGCGGAGTGCCGCTGGCTGCAGTTCTGATGCGATGATGTGAACGACCTCGCCACGGCGCTGCAGTGCGCCATGCACGACAAGTGCGTGCGCCATGCGACCGATCACTCGGTGACGTTCCCACACGGCTGGACGCACGATCACATTCACCGATCCACTCTCGTCTTCGAGCGTCAGGAACACGATCCCCTTTGCGGTCGATGGGCGCTGCCGCATGGTGACGAGCCCAGCCACGGCCATGCGTGTTCCATCGGAGAGCACGCTGCTTTCGAGCACTGCGCCGCAGGGAGTGACGCCGCGCCGTTCGAGTGCAGAGCGAATGAAGGCCATCGGATGCGACTTCAGTGACAATCCGCTTTGCCTGTAGTCGGCGGCAACTTCCGCCGCTTGTGTGAATGCTGGCAGGTCATCGCTCAGTCGATCAGCGAACAGCCCACCTGCCGACTGCACATCCGCTTCCGAGCCCCGCGAATCGGTTCTGATCCGCGGCGCATCAAGCGCGGCGAGACTGAACAGCGAGGGCGGCATACGACCGAGTTCCTGCACCTGCCAGAGCGCCGTCTGTCGTGGAAGCCCCATGCCCTGCAGTGCATCCGCACGCGCGAGCAGTTGGAGTGCTTGCGCCGAAACGCCGCTTGCTCGTTGAAGCGCTTCCACGCTCGTACGTGCGGCTGACTTCCCGCGTGCCGCGAGGATCGCCTGTGCATCCGTCGCTGCAAGACCGCGGACCATCCGAAGCCCGAGCCGTAGTGCAGGTCCGCCGACACCCCACGACTGCGGTGACACTCCCACCGTCGAGCGCATCACACCCCCTTCGAGCGTGCAATCCCACTCGCTCGCCAGAATGTCGATCGGGCGCACTTCGACACCATGCCGCCGCGCATCCTGCACGATCTGCGCTGGCGCATAGAAACCCATCGGCTGACTGTTCAGGAGCGCTGCCGTGAACGCCGCAATGTGATGACGCCGCAGCCACGCCGACGCATAGACCAGGTGCGCGAAGCTTGCCGAATGGCTTTCTGGGAATCCATAGCCTGCGAAGCCCTGAATCTGCGTGAACACCTGCGCCGCGAAGGTGCGCGAGTAGCCGCGTGCGAGCATGCCGCCTTCAAGCCGCTGGCGGAAACATTCAAGCAGCGGGCCGCTGCGTTTCCATGCCGCAATCGAACGCCGCAACTCATCCGCCTCCCCTGGCGTGAACCCCGCAGCGACGATCGCGAGTGCCATCGCCTGCTCTTGGAAGAGCGGAACACCGAGCGTGCGCTCCAAGATCCCGCGGACCGCGTCGTTGGGGTACTCCACCCGCTCAAGACCCGCGCGGCGGCGCAGATACGGATGCACCATGTCGCCTTGGATGGGACCGGGTCGAACAAGCGCGACTTCGATGACGAGGTCGTAGTACGTGCGCGGTCGAAGCCGCGGCAGCATCGCCATCTGTGCGCGGCTTTCCACTTGAAACACGCCGACCGTGTCGGCACTGCACAGCATGTCGTGTGTGGCCGGATCATCGGGTGGAATCTCATGCAGCGCCAGTTCGCGAACGGTGGCATCGCCGCACGCGCCGCGCACAGGACGCCCCACCAGTGCGAGCGCCTTTCGGATGCAGGTGAGCATCCCCAACCCGAGCACATCCACCTTCATCATGCCGAGCGCATCGATGTCATCCTTGTCCCACTCGATCATCGAGCGCGCGTCCATCGACGCGTTGCGAATCGGCACCGAGTCGCACAGCAGATCATCCGTGATCACGAATCCACCCGGGTGCTGCATCAGATGCCTCGGGAAACCTTCGAGTTCCGCACTCACCTTCAGCAGTCGCCGCATCGATGGAGCCTGCGGATCAAAGCCGATGGCACGCACATCTTCGTCGCCGCTGCGGTGCGAGAGCCCGCTGCACAGCCGCGTGATGGCATCGGCGGAGAACCCAAGTGCCTTGGCCGTCTCGCGCAGCGCAAGCCGACGGCGATAGCAGACCACCGCTGCGCACAGTGCGGCACGATCCCTGCCATAGCGCGCATAGATCCCTTGAATCACCTCTTCGCGCCGTTCATGCTCGAAGTCGATGTCGATATCTGGTGGTTCGCGCCGCTCGCGACTGATGAACCGCTCGAACAGCAGGCGGATGCGCACGGGGTCGACCGCCGTCACGCCGAGGCAGTAGCACACGACGCTGTTCGCCGCAGCGCCGCGTCCCTGACAAAGGATGCCGCGCTGGCGCGCATCCTGCACGATGTCATGCACGGTGAGGAAGTACGGGGCATACTGCAGTTCATCGATCTGTTCGAGTTCGCGCAACAGCTGCGTATGCACTTCGGCGGGAACGCCCTGCGGGTACCGCTCGTGGACACCCCGCTCCGCCAACCGCCGCAGACGGACCGACGACGGTTCGCCACCGCTGCACTCGCGCGGATAGGCGTAGCGGAGTTCCGCGAGGCTGAATCCGCGGCAGCGGTC
>VGXN01000111.1 GCA_016873335.1 Phycisphaerae bacterium
TTTGCTCTGGCTCATCTGGCTTGGATGGATCATCCATCTCTGGTCCATTCTCGACGCGGCGCTCTGGAAGCCGCGCTGAACTGGACCCGCGGAACCGAACGCGCTCAGGCCATCGCCATCGCGTTGTCCACGATCGCGTTGAAGGTGGCGCTTGGTCGCATGGCGGCTGCGGCTCGCGTCGGATCGGGTCGGTAGTAGCCGCCGACATCGACCGCGCGCCCCTGCACACTATTCAGTTCCCCGACGATCGTGGTCTCATGCAGCGTCAGTTCAGACGCCATTGGGGCGAATCGTGCGGCCATCTCGCTGTCCACCTTCTGGTGCGCCAGTTCCTGCGCCCAGTAGAGTGCGAGATAGAAGTGGCTGCCGCGGTTGTCGAGTTCGCCGACTCGGCGCGCAGGACCGCGATTGTTCTGCAGGTAGGAACTCGTCGCCGCGTCCAGCGCATTCGCGAGGACCTTCGCCTTTGCATTGCCCGTCCGCTGCGCCAAGTGCTCGAGCGATGCGTTGAGCGCGAGGAATTCGCCAAGCGAATCCCAGCGCAGCGAATTTTCCTTGTTGAACTGCTGAACATGCTTCGGTGCTGATCCGCCAGCGCCGGTCTCGAACAGGCCGCCGCCGTTCATGAGGGGAACGACGGAGAGCATCTTCGCGCTTGTCCCAAGTTCGAGAATCGGGAAGAGGTCGGTGAGATAATCGCGCAGCACATTGCCCGTGACGGAAATGGTGTCGAGACCCTGCTTGATGCGCTCAAGCGAGTGGCGGCACGCATCCGCAGGCGGCAGCATCCGCCAGTCGAGCCCCGCAAGTTCACCGCGCGTTTCATGCTCTGCGAGCGCGGCGCGGACCTTCGCAAGAATCTGGCGGTCGTGTGGACGGGACTCGTCGAGCCAGAACACGGCGGGCGTACCGCTGAGCCTCATGCGCTGGACCGCGAGTCGCACCCAATCTCGAACGGCCGCATCCTTTGTCTGGCATGCGCGCCAGATGTCTCCCGCCTCGACCGTGTGCTCCGTGAGAACGCGACCCGCCGCGTCAATCACCCGCACCGTACCGGGCGCTGCAATCTCGAATGTCTTGTCGTGCGATCCGTACTCCTCCGCCTGCTGCGCCATCAGACCGACATTGGGAACGCTGCCCATCGACCGTGGATCAAAGGCCCCATTCGTCCGGCAGAAGTCGATCGTTGCCTGATAGACGCCCGCGTAAGTCCGATCAGGAATGCACGCCTTTGTCTCCTGCGTCACACCCTCTGCATTCCACATCGCGCCGCCTTCGCGAATCATGGCGGGCATCGATGCATCGATGATGACATCGCTCGGAACATGCAGGTTCGTGATGCCGCGGTTGGAATCCACCATGGCAATGGCAGGTCCGTTCTTCAGTGCGTCGGTGATGGCTGCCCGGAGCATGTCGCGCTGCGAACTCGGCAGCGCATCGATCCGCACGAGCATGTCGGCGATGCCGTTGCGCGGGTTTGCGCCAGCCTGCTGCAGTGCCTGACCATGCGACTCGAACACGCTGCCGAGCGCTGCTCGGACCGCGGAACCGAACAGGATCGGGTCCGACACCTTCATCATCGTTGCCTTCAGATGCACCGACAGCAGCAGCCCATCGCGCTTGGCAGCCGCGAATGAATCGCTCCAGAACGCCTGCAAGGCACGCGCACTCAGGAACGTCGAGTCGAGAATCTCACCTGCGGCCAATGCGATCCCATCGCGCAGGACGCGAACGCTGCCATCCGCACTCACATGTTCAATGCGGACGGTCGTCGCCGCATCGACTGTGATCGACTGCTCGTTGCCGAAAAAATCCCCGCGCTGCATGGACGCGACATGCGTGCGACAGTCCGTTGCCCAAGCACCCATCTTGTGTGGCGATGACTTCGCGAACGCCTTCACGGAATTGGTCGCGCGGCGGTCGGAATTGCCCTGTCGAATGACCGGATTGACGGCGCTTCCCTTGATCTTGTCGTAGCGCGCATTGCTGGCTCGCTGCGCGTCCGTCGATGGGGCATCGATGTATTCGGGAACGGCAAATCCCTGTGCCCGAAGCTCCGCGATGGCTGCCTTCAGCTGTGGCATCGAGGCGCTGATGTTCGGCAACTTGATGATGTTCGCTTCAGGCTTCAGACAGAGCCGGCCGAGTTCGGCGAGCGCATCGGGAACCCGCTGGCGCGGCTCCAAACTCTCGGGGAACGCCGCAAGGATTCGACTCGCGAGGGAGATGTCCGAGACCTCCACTCGGATGCCCGCCGCATCGGTGACCGCTCGAATGATCGGAAGCAGCGAGTATGTGGCGAGTGCGGGCGCTTCATCCGTCAGTGTGTAGACAATCGTTGGCTGGGACATCGGGGTCTCGGGAATAGGGGGGCACCAGGCGGAGCCTGAAGTGTAGGGGAACATCAGGCGCGGACACGACCAATGCTGCGATGTACTCTCTTCTCCCCATGCGGCCTTCCAAGGTCTCACTTCGTTGGATCCGCAATCGGACCACGCCACTGCTGCTCGCGCTGCTCGCCCTCTTCGCGGTTCATCCGCTGTTCATCAAAGGTGGCGGAATCGAGTTGCCGCTCTTCCCGCTGCTCCTTGACATCGTGCCGCTGGTTGGAATCCTGTGTGTGGGATCGAGGCGCCAGGGCTTCGTCCTTGTGGCGTGGGCTGTGACTCTATTGATCTGCGCAGGGGTCTTCCACGACTTCAATGAGTCTGCCATCGTGCGAAGCCAGCTGATGTTCGGATTCATGGGTTACTACGCGACGGCGATCGCCATGCTTGCGTTCCAGTTGGCGCACGGAAAGTCCCTGCTCGATGATCGTGTGATCGGAGGACTCGCGATCTACCTGTTGGCCATTGTCCTTTACGCCATGCTTCATCATCACATCTCTGCGGTCGATCCAAGCAACTACACCTTCAACAACGCTCCCGCACCGTTGCGCTGGAATGACTCCCTCTATTTCTCGACTGTGATCATGACAACGGTTGGCTTTGGTGACATAGTGCCCGTCGGACCCTGGGCACGCGCTGCCGCGATGCTGGAAGCCCTCACCGGTGTCATTTTGCTTGTGCTGTTCATCGGGCGCCTCGCAGTACTGCCGCGTTCGGGATCGACGCAGTCTTCCGGTCATCACTGATTCGCGCGAGCAGCGTTCATGCGAACGCGCCACTGGAGCAGCAGGGCTGCAG
The DNA here is from genome assembly GCA_016873335.1 of Phycisphaerae bacterium. Classification (GTDB taxonomy): domain Bacteria; phylum Planctomycetota; class Phycisphaerae; order Phycisphaerales; family SM1A02; genus F1-60-MAGs104. The sequence goes on from VGXN01000111.1 coordinate 3,186, forward strand.
GTCCGTGAACAATGATCACGGATCCGAGCCAGGCGAGCACAACGGATGACGCCATATCCAGACGTGGCAAGAGAGCAGCAGCGAGGCAAGCAAAGACCGCGACGCTCGTTGATCCAAGCATCATGGGTGCAGCGGCGCCGCGCGGCACGGACGGGCCTTGTGCGAGCCATGTGCCCACCATCACGGTGGTAAAGATCACGGGGAATACGCTGACGAGCCCGCTGGCAATGGGTACATCCAGCCGAGCCAGAACCACCGCAGCACCGATCGCACCCGCTGCGGCGATCCCGCGCGCCACCAGTATTCGCGGTGGGACTGTGCGTGTGCCACGCGGCGCTTCGGCGGGCGACCAGTTCGCCATGATGCCGAGCGTTGCGCAAAGAAGTGTCGCGGCAATGGCGGCCAACTGCCACTGCGCGGGGCTTGGATCCAAGACCGCCCCAAGCAGCATGAGGAGCGCAGATGCGATCAGCCAAAGACCGAGTGTGGTTACCAGCGTGAGCGCAAGCGGTGCACGCGCACCGATGCGATGCGCACAGATGATCGGCGGCAGGAGCAGCCACAAGCCGAGATACCCGGCAT
>VGXN01000112.1 GCA_016873335.1 Phycisphaerae bacterium
AAGTAGAGAGGGTTCGAGTGCCCCCCATGCACACACACAGCCAACCAACGATGTCCTCGCGCGAGATGATCGACGCGTGCCTGAAGCACAGCCTGTTCTCGTGGAGCGCAACGGGCAAGGTGGATCCGATCCCCGTGGTGCGCGCCGAGCGCATTTACCTGCATGGGCCAGAGGGACAGCGCTGGATCGACTTCAACAGCCAACTGATGAGCGTCAACATCGGTCATGGGCATCCCAAGGTCATCAAGGCGATCCAAGAGCAGGCCGCGCAGTTGGCGTACGCCTATCCAGGCATGGCCACAGAAATCCGCGCGCGGCTCTCGCTGCGTCTAGCGGAACTGGTGCCGGGCGACCTCAACACATTTTTCTACTGCCTCGGCGGCGCAGAAGCGAATGAGAATGCGATCAAGGCCGCGCGCATGTTCACTGGACGCCACAAGATTTTGGCGCGGTACCGCAGTTACCACGGCGCGACACACGGCGCGATCACCCTGACCGGCGACCCACGCCGCTGGCCCACCGAACCTGGGATGCCCGGCGTTGTTCGCGTGATGGATCCGAGGCCATATGAGTTCAGCTTCGGCACGAGCGATGAAGAAATCGTGCGCAACAACCTCACGTATCTCGAGGAGGTCATTCAGTACGAAGGGCCAAAGAACATTGCCGCGATGTTCATCGAGACCGTGACCGGCACCAACGGCATCCTGCCGCCGCCGAAGGGCTATCTGCAGGGTCTGAAGGCGCTGCTCGATCGGCACGGCATCCTGCTGGTGACCGACGAGGTCATGTGCGGTTGGGGGCGCACGGGCAAACTCTTCGCATTCGAGCACAGCGGCATCGTGCCGGACATCTGCACCATGGCGAAGGGTCTCACCTCGAGTTACCTGCCGCTCGGCGTGATGGCGGTGAGCGATCGGATTGCGAATCACTTCCGCGAGAACGTCTTCTGGGGCGGGCTCACCTACAACGCCCACCCACTCTGTCTGGCCAGCGCGCTGGCTGCGATCAATGTGCTTGTGGAGGAGGGCATGGTCGAGAACGCTGCGAACATGGGTGTGGTGATGCGCGGCCACATGGAGCGTCTGGCCGCGAAGCACCGCTGCGTGAAGGAGCACCGCAACCTTGGGCTCTTTGGCACGATCGAACTGCGCAAGAATTCGCGCGGCGAACGTCTGGTGCCGTACGCCGGCTCGCATCCCGGGATGGCGAAACTCGGAAAGTACCTGCGCGACAACGGACTCTTCACACTCCTCCAGTGGAGCATGGTGATGTGCAACCCGCCGCTCTGCATCACCGAGGAGGAGATGGGCGAGGCGTTCGGCATCATCGACCGCGGACTCGACATTGTCGACGAAGTATTCGAAGGTTGATGGACGCGAAAACGGGGCTCAGCGGCCCGCCCGTCCAAACGCGTTGCCACGCATCCCGGATCGGTAGACGATCGCCGCCACACCGAACCCGATAAACCATGAGTACGGGTAGATGTGATCCCACAGGTCAGGGCCACCGCCAACCACCTTCACGCTGCGCAGGAACCCGATGATGTTCGGTGCCACGCCAGCGCACAGCGCACCCATCGCCACCCAGTTGATGCCGCGGTAGCGCCCCTGCGGCCGGTACAGGTCCGGCACATCAAGTTGCTGCCTGCGCACCATCCAGTAATCGACCACCATGATTCCCGCAATCGGACCGAGCAAACTGCCGTAGCCAACCAGCCAGTTGAAGATGTAGGTATCGGCGCTCGCCAGCAGCTTCCACGGCATGATCAGCAGACCGATCACACCTGTGATCACACCGCCCATCTTGAAGCTGATGCGGCGCGGTGCAAGGTTCGCGAAGTCGTTCGCGGGGCTCACCACATTCGCCGCGATGTTCGTGGCGATCGTTGCCACGCCCACGCCGAAGAGGCTGAGTACCGCAACGACCCAGCGCGTGCCCGCATCGGCGAGCAGCGGCGCGTCGAGCCCAGCCGGCGCTTCTGAACTCGTGACGTGTCCGAGCACCACCACGGGATCCCACAGCGCTTTCGCATCACTGCCTTTGAGAATCTGCTCCGCCGCACTCGTGATCACCACGGCCATCGCACTGAAGGCGATCATCGTGGTCGGCAGTCCGAGGGTCTGCCCCCAGAACTGCTCCTTCTGACCGCGACCGTACCTCGTGAAATCGGGGATATTCAGACTGAGCGTTGCCCAGAAGCAGATCATGCCCGTGAGGCTTGGCACGAACACCGCCCAAAACTCCGCATTGGTCGCGAACGAACTCGGGCGCGCGAACATCGGTCCCAGCCCACCTGCGCGGTCCACGATCCACCACAGCAGCCATGCGGCCATCACAAGGACGAGCGGCGCACTCCAGTTCTCGAAGTGGCGCACCGCGTTCATGCCAAACAGAATGATCGCGATGTTGAGCGACCAAAACACGAGAAAGGTGATGAGCGATGGGATGCCCAGTCCGAGCACCGTCGCGCCATCGCCAATCTGTGCGAAGGCGGGCCATGCCGCCACGAGAAACGTCCTGACCGCCTCGCCACCGATGTACGTCTGAATGCCGAACCACCCGCACGCCACGATCGCGCGCAGGATGGCGGGGACATTGGCGCCCACCGTACCGAAGCTTGATCGCACGAGCACCGGAAACGGAATGCCGTACTTCGTTCCTGGATGCGCGTTGAGCAGGATCGGCACCAGCACGATCAGGTTTCCAAGACCGATGGTCAGGAGCGCCTGCCACCAGTTCATTCCCAGCGCCACCAGTCCGCCAGCCAGCATGTAGGTGGGCAAGCAGTGCGCCATGCTGATCCACAGCGCGGCGAAGGTGTAGGTGGACCATGTGCGGCGTTCAAGCGGCACAGGTGCGAGGTCCGCATTCAGAAGCGGGCTCGACCGGACATCCTCTGCGAGGTTCGAGTGATCGGCGGTAGAGCGAACGTGCGGGTCCATGGGCGACTCTTCTCGCTCGGAGAATAGTCCTCAGAGTCTCCACAACGGGTCGCGCGCCACGAAGGCGCAGCGATCAGCAAGGTGCCTCGACGCGACCACGCGGGGGTACGCTGAAGAGATGCTTGCGGAGTTCCCCGCCCAGCGCTCGGAAACGGCGTTCACGGATTACAAACTGCCGCTCTACCCCGCGCAGGCCACGGTCGAGGCCGAGCGGTGTCTGTTCTGCCACGACGCGCCCTGCGTCGTCGCCTGCCCAACGCACATCGATATCCCACAGTTCATCCGCAAGATCGCAAGCGGCAATGACCGCGGCGCGGCGAAGACGATCTTCGAGTCGAACATCCTCGGCATGAGCTGTGCGCGCGCCTGCCCGGTGGAGGTGCTGTGCGTTGGGGCGTGCGTTTTCAACGACCTCCATGAGCCGCCGATCCAGATCGGGAAACTGCAGCGCCACGCCACGGACCGCGCGTTCGAGGAAGGCTGGCGTTTCTTCGAGGCGGGCGCACCGACTGGTCGGCGTGTGGCGCTCGTGGGTGGTGGTCCCGCCAGCCTCGCGGCGGCACATGAACTTCGCCGACTTGGGCATCTGTGCACGATCTTCGAGCGGCGTGAGTTCCTCGGCGGCCTGAACACCACGGGCATCGCGCCGCACAAGATGAAGGCGGACCGCAGCGTGACCGAGGCCGAGT
>VGXN01000113.1 GCA_016873335.1 Phycisphaerae bacterium
GGATCGCCCATGCCCCCCATGAATCGCCCCATCATCATCGTGGGCGACATCGTCCCGGCCATGACTCCAATCAACCGCTCCGACTCCTCGAGACGCTGCGCAGGCTCTTCCTTTCGCGTCGCTGCAACGATCTTCTCATTGGTTGCCCGCAGCTGAGCCTCGTACTCCGCCTGCAGCGCGGTCACAGCCGTGCGCTGCTCAGGCGTGAGATCCGTCAGTTGCAACGCCTTTTCAAATGCTTCCGAAGAACGCGTGGGGCGGAACACACGCCGATAGGCGGAAAGCAAAGCAGCCTTCTTGAACTTCGCGCCTTCCTCGGGGGACATGGAGTCGGCGATCTGCGTAATGAAACGGTCGTTCACATCACGCACGCTCTTGCGCAGCGCGATCTGCCGCTCTGCCATTGCCCGCGCCGCGTCGGCGTTGCCGTCAAGCGTCAGCCGCATCATCTTTGGCTCGCTCTGCTCGATGAACGAATCCCGTGCGACGAGCGCGGAGTCCAACTCCACCTCATACACATCCAGAATCTTCGCCGAGCCATCGATCGAAGGCTGCGACAGATCCGCCTCATCGATCACCAGGAACAAGTTGGTTCCTTCTCCCGAGAGCGCGGCGTTCCCCATCGTCTTTTCACGGCGCAGGAACCGCTCGAACTTGGGGAAGTTGCTCTTCTGCGCATCGGTCAGGAGCACCTCGATCGACGAGACGACCTCCTTGCGCATGCGCGCCTTCTCCGCCGTCCAGCGGTTCACTTCGGCCACGATTTCCTCGAGGATTGCCTTTGTTTCCAGATCAGCGCCCGTCGCCTTCCGTTCTTCCATCATCTCATTGCCGACCTTCTCCATCCGCTGCCGCCAGAAGGCGCGGCGCGCCTCTTCGGTCAGTGGTGCGCCGTTCTCGATCTCCATCTGCTCGAGATCTGTTTCAACCGACTCGCGGATCCCGCGCATGCGCTCGCGCATGTCCCCCTGCATGAATGTCTGGAACATGCGCATGCCTGCTTCCTGAATTTTGCCTTGCGACTCCTCCGCCGCAGGACCAAACGCAAGGTCGTAGTCGTTCACGAGCGACTCGACGACTTCCATCTGCTGATCATCAAAGTTGAGTTGCTCGCGGAAGAGCGGCACATCACGGCGCATGAAGTCAGGCTGGAATCTCGTCATGAACGAGGCGAACGCTCCCATGCCTCGACCTCCGCCGCCACCCCAACCACCGCCACCGCGCCGTTCGCCACCGCCTTCACGTTGGCCTTCCCGTCTGCCTTCACGTTCGCCACCACGTCCGCCACCGCGCTCGCCCTCTGGCGGGCGGGCGGGGCGATCACCTGCGCCCGGGACCTGCGGAGGCGGGGGTGCGGTTGGCCCCTGTGCGGCGGCGTTCAACGTGAACAGCGCGGCGAAACCAAGACAGAGAAGCACAGAACAGGCACGAGCGGACTTGAGTGAAGTGAAGAACATGGGTTGCTCCGAGTAGAAATGTCTGTGCCACATCAAGTGGCGGCTTATGGGGGACCTTACAAACAGCCAAGGATACGGCGGCGCGTCGACTGACAAAACCAGCGTCTGAGTCGAGTCTGCCGCCCGTCGACCGCTTGGGACGCAGACTTCAGCCTTCTGCGGAAATTCGCGCTCCAAACGAACGATTCAGTCGCCCGCGACAATCTTGAAAATCATGCCCGGACCGTCAGCTCCAGGCGCTGTTCCGCAAACGAAGAGCGTGCCATCGTTTGCCTCACCGAAACTCGCTGGGCAGAAGCCACGCTTGGTGATCACAACCTTCGGCTGCGCTTTCAACACGCCACCCTCCGCACGCAGTCCCCAAAAGGTCCCAAACGCGTAGTCCGCATAGAGATAGACGCCAGCCAGCGTCGGATACTCGCTCCCGCGATACACAAAGCCACCCGTGACCGAGATGCCATCCTTGCGCGGATACTCGACGAGCGGCTCGATGAAGCGGTCACTCGCTTCGCTCGCGTCGGGCACTCCGCTCGTCGGGTGGAATCCCTCGCGCGGACGCCACCCGTAGTTGCCGCCCTTCACGATGATGTCGATCTCCTCCCACGCGTTCTGCCCGACATCACCCGCATACAACTCGCCGGTCTTTCGATCGAAGGACATGCGCCACACATTGCGCAGTCCGTAGGCGTAGATCTCTGGTCGCACTCCCTGCTTCCCGACGAATGGATTGTCGCTCGGCACCGAGTAAGGCTTGCCATCCGCAGCGCGGTCCACATCGATCCTCATGATGCACCCGAGCAGCGTCTCCGTGTTCTGCCCATTGCCCCACGGATCGTTCCCCGAACCGCCATCGCCACTGGACACGTACAGCATCCCATCGGGTCCGAACAACACCGTGCCGCCATTGTGGTTCCACTCTGGATCCTCGACCGTCAGCAGAACCTCATGCGTGGCGGGATCGATCGTGCCATCGAGGGCCATCGTGAGCCGCGCGAGCACTTCTCGCGATGGATCCTTGCCGCTCTTGCGTGCCGTGTACCAGACGAACACTTGGCGCTTCTGCGCGAACTGCGGATGGAACGCGAGCGACAGCAGCCCCTGCTCGTTGTACTTGTCGTGAACGGGTCCCGTGAGATCGAGCACCAACTTCCCTTCGTGTGCCGCGTTTGAGAGGTCCAACTCCACCACGCGGCCTGCCTGTTCCACCGCGTACACCAGATTCGGCGAGTCTGGTCGAGCGACCACCTGCACGGGGCGAGTCAACTTGGCTTTCGACCAGAGTCTCTGCAAGCGGATCTTCGGAATGTCGGCTGCCTCTACGCGCGGCGCACCCTGCTTCGCATCGGTGGGAGGCGCCTGCGCTGCGGGCGACTGCACCTTGGACAGGGACAGCGTCAACGCAAGAAACACGGCAGTGGAAGTCACGGTCAGCATGAAGGAAAGTGTAGGCGGTACCACTTCATGGGCTGCGGCGTATTCTGCATCCATGCGCATGATCCCTGCGATTCTCCTCGGCTGCAGCGCTGCGCTGAGTGGCGCAGCGATCGTTCGCCCTCTGCACGCGAGTGACGCGACGATCACGACTGCGACGGACGACGATGACAAGCGAGTTGCCGCCCCACAAACGGGGGATGCGTTTCACAAGATCTTCAACGGCACCGACCTGAGCGGTTGGCGAGGTGACACGAGCGGTTACACCGTTGCCAACGGCGAACTGCAGTGCACGCCAAAGGGAAAGAACCTTTGGACCACCCACCGCTACGGCGACTTCCACCTCCGCTTCGACTTCAAGTTGAGCCCCGGCGCCAACAATGGACTTGGCATTCGCATGCCCGCTGAAGGTGACGCGGCGTACGCGGGGATGGAACTCCAGATTCTCGACGATGGCGATCCGCAATACGCGAAGCTTCAGCCGTGGCAGTACCACGGATCCATTTACGGCGTTGTCGCTGCCAAGCGCGGGTCTCTGAAGCCTGTGGGCGAGTGGAACACGCAGGAAGTCATCGTGCGTGGCTCGCGAGTGAAAGTGGTGTTGAATGGCACAACGATCGTCGATGCGGATGTGCAACCGCTCGCGGATGGCGGCACACCCGACGGCAAGGATCATCCTG
>VGXN01000114.1 GCA_016873335.1 Phycisphaerae bacterium
CTCAGCAAGTCTGTTCGGCTCGCGAAGAGCATTCTTGATGGAAGCGGCGGCAGCCTCCTTGATTCAGGTCAATTGCAGGGGGCTATCTCTTGGGCTCCTCGACGTTTGGCGTGGAATCGGGGTGGAACGGACCAGCGAAGGGGGCGCAGCTCGGTGCTCCAGCTGACATGGTGGGAAAGGTTTGCAGCAGTGCACAGCACCTTGGAAAGCAAGCCTTTTCAGACACCCATGACGATCATCGGGTCGCCTGCGCGCCATGCAGACAAGGCTTCCGGCGTTGAGGTCAAGGGTCGCCAGGAATACTTGGGCGGCGAGGTTTTGGACCAACAGCGTGCGCCCGAGGCCCAAGTTTGTCGCGGAACTCGGCCGGGTGGACAGTTCGCAGGATGACACGTCTCCCCAAATCCATTTGAACCGTCGAAGAGCCCATTTTTACTCCGGCCAGCCGATGCATTTTTACTCCGGCGTTGACAGGAACCGCACATCAGCGAGCAATGCCCGGCTCCGCCCAGAATCCCTGCCAGCAGCATGCCACCCGACAGCGGCAATCCGGCTCCCGCGCCCCAACCGCAGACGGCCCAGAACAGTTCCACCGATCCGCCTCAGACCGCCCGCGCGTGTCGCGTCTCGTCGGGCGAGAGATAGGCATCGAAGGCGGCAGCGAGGCTGCGAAGGAATGGCCAGCCTCGATCCGTCACGCGGAGCCGGCGCCCATCGACGGCGATCAGGCCGTCGGCGGCCGGTCCGGCAAGCCGCGCGAGGCATTCGTCGAGGTGATCGGGCTCGTACTCGTGCTCGGCGAGCCGCAGCTCAAGATCGACAGAACGCTCGCACATCAGGTCCTGGATCACGCTCCGGCGCAGCCTGTCCTCCGGCGACAGCGCTCGCATGCGCGCGACGGGCAGACGTCCGGCGAAGATCGCCCGTTGCCAATCCGGTATCGACGTCAGGCTCTGCGCGTAGCCGTCCGGCGTCTCGCTGATGGCCGAGGCACCAAGCCCGATCAACATCGAGGCGGTATCGTCGGTATAGCCCTGGAAATTACGCCTCAGGCTGCCTGCTTCCGCCGCCTCAGCCAGCGAGTCCTCCGGAAGGGCGAAGTGATCGAGGCCGATCCGGCGATAGCCGGCATCGGCCAGGGCATCCGCCCCGGCGAGAAGCTGATCGAAGCGCCGATGCGCATCGGGAAGCTCGACTTCGTCTATCCGTAGCTGATGCGGCTTCATCCACGGCACATGCGCATAACCGAACAGGGAGACGCGGCCCGGCCCAAGCTTGGCGACCTCCCCGATCGTCGCCGTGACGTCGGCGACGGATTGGGCCGGAAGCCCGTACATCAGATCGGCGTTGAATGAGGCGATGCCGGCGGACGCGAGCCGCTCGACGGCCGATGCTACCTGCTCCAGCGTCTGCACCCGGTTGATCTTGCGTTGGACCGGCTCCGATAAGGTCTGGATGCCGAGGCTGACACGGGTCACACCGCCGGCAGCGAGCATCTCTATGCGTTCTTCCGCGAGGCCGCGCGGATCGACCTCCACCGCATGCTCGGCGAGCGGCGACAGGTCGAAGAATTGATTCAGGTCGCCGAGGATCGTCTCGAACACATATGGCGGCAGAATCGAAGGCGTACCGCCGCCCCAATGGAGCCGCGCAACCGGAACCCGCCCGTCGATCGCCTCTGCGACGAGCGCGATCTCGCGCCGAAGCGCACCGGCATAGGCATGGACGGGGACATCGTCTTTGGCGACGCGCGTGTTGCAGCCGCAGTACCAGCACATAGCCCGGCAAAACGGCACATGAACATAGAGCGACACGGCTCCGGACCGACCGCCCCGCGCAAGCCAGTCGCGGTGCCCGCCGTCGCCGACGACGGCACGGAAGTGCGGCGCGCTCGGATAGCTCGTGTAGCGCGGAACGCGACCATCGTACCGGCCGACAAGGAGGCGCATGTCCATGGCTGCCGTTTCAGTGAGAGAGCAGGACGGGTATCCGGGCCTTCTCGAGCACCTCCTCCGTTGCGCCACCGAGGACCCATTCGCGCAGCCGGGAGTGGCCATAGGCACCCATGACCAGGAGATCCGTACCGGACACGCGGGCTTCCTGAAGAAGCAGGTCGCCGACCTCGGCGCCGTTGGAGAGGCGCTCACGGACATCGACCTTGACGCCATGCGAGGCCAGCATGCGGGCAATGTCTGCCCCGATCTCCTGACCGTTCGGCGGGTCGATGACCAGCACCTGGACGTCGCCGACCGCCTGGATCAACGGCATCGCATCGCGCACCGCACGCGCGGCCTCGCGGCTGCCGTTCCAGGCTATCATCGCTTGCTTCAGCCCGTTCAGCGCAGCGCCATCAGGCATCGCCATGACCGGAGCGGCCGAAACAAAGACAAGATCACGCGCCAGCTCCGGCGACGCGACGACGAGGTCGACGTAGCGCGCATGCACGCCGGCAACGTCGACTTCGTTGCCTTCCTCGCAGCGCCACTCGATGGCCGCCCCGATACGTCCAGCCCGATCCCTTGCGGCCTTCTCGACCGCCGCGGCCGTCCCGTCGATCTGCTGCTGCTGGATCTCAATCAGCGCCGGCGGGACCTCGCCGCCCATGCCGCCGGTGACGATCACCGGCGATGGCTTGACATGAAGCACGGCGACGCCGGCACCGAAGCGACCGCCCAGCGAAAGCGCACTGGCGAGCCGGGCTTCGTCTCCGGTGACACCGGAGAGGACGACGAGAATGGATCTGATGGACACTTTTGCCCTCGTGGTTTCGACCGATCAAACAACTAATGCAACCACGCATGGCCATTCAACATCTTGATCTGCATCAATGCCTCATAAACCCAGGGGGCGTAATGAATTCATCATGAACCCGATTGTTCTGCGGCCTCTCGAGCCGGAGCGTATTCGCCAAGCTTTTCCCTTGGTCCAGACCGTCCTGCCGCGGACCAGTCTGCAGCGCTGGACCGAATTCGCTCGCGGCCAGATGCCCGAACGAAGGATAGCATCCGATCGGGGGGTGATGGCGGCCGAGAACCAGTCCGGCTACATCGTCGGCCTCTTCACGCACCACATCCGCGATGAGCTCGCAGTCGGGTCGACGCTCTCGGTCGGCAACCTGCTAATCGCCGACTTCCCCGGGCGCGAGCAGGCAACCGGCTACTTCATCGACAGCATGGAAGTCATGGCGCATCTCCGCGGCTGCCACGCGATCGCCGTCGATCTCGACATCGCCTTTGCCGATGGCGGCGCGTCCTGCGTTTGGGCGCTGCCCGTCTTTGAACGGTGCGGCTTCGCCGCGCTGAGTACCAGCCAGTGCCGGAAGCTGCTGCCAACCCGACGCTACGGCTTGGTGGCCTCGGACGCTTTGTCACAGCGCTGAATCCTGCGCCATTCGGTCGCGTTACCGAATTGCAACTTTCCATCAATATTAAGTAAGGGGCTGTCCCAGATAACTACCTGAGATGACGCTTAACCCATTGTTTGATCTGGGTTAGTTGCTCGGATGGGTCACTGGTGTTGAAGCGCCACTCGCACGCCTTCAAGAATAGCCCGAAATGGGCCTTCGGG
>VGXN01000115.1 GCA_016873335.1 Phycisphaerae bacterium
GTTGGCGGTCGCAAACTTGATGTAGCGCCAGGTGTTGGTGAACAACTTCGCCAACTCGGCCTCTTCGGGCAGGGTTTCGATCAAGTTGGGCGTGAGATGTGAGAACAAACTTCGCGCACGAGCCAGAACACGCTCACTTCGACCCGAGACGATCTGCGGCAACGACTCGAGTTCTTCGAGGGCGTTTCCTTCGGCGATGCGCTCGGGGCAGAAACTGACGTCAATGTCGAGTTGCTGATCGAGCATCAGTTGTTCAACGAGGCGGGTAACACCCGGGTAAATGGTGCTGCGCAACACGAGATGTTGGCCGGGCTTGAAATATCTACTGATATCAGCGATGGCATTGACGACTGCCGAGGGATCAGGGTTCAGATGCTCATCAACTGGCGTGCCAATGACGACAACGACATGTTCGGCTTCGCTGACCAGGGTCGGGTCGTTCGAAGCCCGGAACTCGCCGGAGGTCAGCACCTGGTGCAGCAGCGCTTGGGCACCCGGCTCGTCGAACGGCATTTGCCCTGCGTTGACACGCGACACCACATCGCCATTGATGTCGTAGGCCGTGACGCGTAGCCCTTTGCTGGCAAGAACTATGGCCAGCGGCAAGCCCACATGCCCGCAACCGCCAACCACGACGACCGAATCCAAAAGCACCTTTGCAGGCTACCGAGATCCATGTTTCTCTCGGCTCGTGCCGAGCCCTTCCGACTGCGCGAGGACTTGGGCTGGTCAATTGACCGGGTATTCACCCCTTCAAAGTGAAGTGCCAGATCGATTCGCCCTCTCATCACGAATCGGCGTAACGAGCGTCATCCCAATGATTGGTCAACTAAAGTGAGGACGCGGCCTATGTCTCAAACGCGTCCACAACGAACGAGCCAAGAGCGGAAGCTGGTTGATGAGTTGTTGTTGGAGTCGCATGGTTTGCGGATGAAGTATGAGGATTTCAGTCGCTTTACTGAGGGTCAGGTGGCGGAGTTTGTGTTGACCAAGAAACGGCTGAATCGTGAGTTGGCGGAGTTGGGTGAGCGGGTTGCGCAGTTGGAGTCGGCGTGTGCGCATCTGGAGCAGCAGCGTGATCGTTTGGTGGGTGAGCGTGGTGTGGCGGTTCGTGAGTCGGAGCGGATTGCGGTGGAGTTGTTGCATGCGCGTGGGGATATCACGTTGTTGCATGATCAGCGGGCGATGGTGCAGGGTGAGTTGGTGCGGATGACGGGTGAGTGTTCGGCGTTGCAGGTGGAGTTGGCGAAGCGTACGTTGCAGCGTGACCGGTTGCGTGAGCGTGTGCGGGCGTTGGAGTCGTCGCGGGCGTATCGATGGTCCTCGAAACTTCGCCGCATCCTGCGACGTTCACGCTGAGTTCGCGCCGCTAGGCGATCACTGGCGGGCAAAAAACTCGACAAAGAGCCGTGTCCACTCGGGTTGCCAGTCGTGTGTCCACCCGTCGCTGGTGCGAAGTTCGATTACCGCCCCATTTCCGCACAATGCAGTAGTGGCAGTGACCGGGCACCCACTCCCGCGAGCGAGACGCGCGAATGAGTCCCGCGCACTTGGGAACACGATGCCGGCAGTACCACCCCCGGCGATGGGAACCACGGCATCAAGCTGACCGTGGAGGTGCAGCGCGCCAACTGCTTGCCCAGGATCACAAGAGTCGACCATCAGCGCACCCGCAGCCACACCAATTGCGGTGACCCGCGTCGAGAGTTCGCACGCCAATCGGTACGCCATCATTCCGCCATTGGAGTACCCCATCACCCATACTCGTTGGGGATCGACATCAAACTCCCCCTGCAATGAGGTGATCATCTGGTCGAAGAATGCGACGTCATCAACCAGGTCGTAGATGGCAAACGGACAACAACCACCGGCGTTCCACGACTGCGGGAGTGACTCCTCGGCGCCGGTGCCATTTGGGTACACGACGATGGCACCACCATCGATCAGCGACTCAAGCAGCGATTCAACGCCCGTATAGTCGCCCATTGCTGCTGCCGTACCACCAAAGCCGTGCAGTACGAAGAGCAGAGGCGCCGGCTCACCATCGGAAAGGTCGACGACTCGAAACGTGCGTACTTGACCGTCGTTGGTGGTGATGCTTTGAAAACCGCTCGGTAGCGCAGTATTCGGGGTCGCGAGAGTGGCCGTAGATAGCGATGTCGAAGTTTCAGCAATGCTCGTTGTCGTCGAACTCGGCACGGAGTCGCTACTTGCGCAGCCAACCAGAGCGAGCAATGCGGCGGCAAGCAATGTGGGTGGCTTTATCGGCTCCAGTGTGCCATTTCGCAGCTGTACGCCACACATCAACCGTTCTAGTGTTGGCATATCGTGCCGCAAACCACTGAGACTCGGTCAACGTTGGTTTCCGCGTACCATCGGTGGTGGCCGTTTGCGGCAGTCGCCGCAGCCGGTGTGGCGCTTCGTTCAGTCGTGCCGATGGACATCGTGTGGGGAAGCGGGCACGACTCACAGTTGCAAATTGTTTTGGCGAGAAACATCGGCAACGGCTACTGGCTCGGGGCAGAGCGCATCCCAGAAATGTGGATCGGTTCGCAGTGGAATCTTGCGCTTGCAAAGGGCGTTGGCTACCCACTCTTTCTTGTTCTGGTAAAGCCGACTGGCCTCAACCCAGTGATGGCTGCCTATCTCGTGTATCTCGTCGGCGCGCTCATGGTTGCCCGAGCAGTGATCGCCTGGTGTGGTCGTCGCTGGGGTCTGGCGATGTTTGCCCTGCTCGTATTCTCGCCGGCGCTCTTTGGAGGGGAGTTCTCTCGCGTCTATCGCAACAACCTGATTGCGGCATTGGCGCTCCTCGCGCTGGGGCTGGCGCTGAGCGTGAGCCGGTGCCTACATGAAGTTGGAAGTTCCCCCGAAGGTGGCGACTCCGCACTGCGACGTGCCAACCACGCTCCACTTTTCGTTCGAGGAACACTGCTCGGTTTGTGTTTCGGAGTGCTGTGGATGACACGCCTCGATGTGCATTGGATTGCAGTTGCATGCGCGGTGCCGATTGTCATCGCGGCATGGCCGAGATTGCTGAAGAGTCGCGCGGTATTCACCGTCATGCTTCCACTTGGGGTCTGCGTGCTCGTCAGTGCCGCGGTGCTACCGCTCTCCGTGGCGATGATGAACCGCGCTCAGTACGGCATCTTTGCGACCGATGATTACGGCTCTGGGCCAATTGCTGAGACTCAGATCCTGTTGTCGCGCATCGAGGCGGCACCGTCGCACCCGCTGGTGCATGTGAACGCTGAGCAACGCAATATGGCCTATCGAGTGAGCCCGTCGCTCAAGAGAATCAGCGCGCAACTGGAAGACCCTGCTTCGCCATGGAAGGGCATCGGAGGTTCACTGGGAGCCATTGGTGAATCATCAAGCTGGTTCTCTTGGGAGTTGCGCGATGCACCAGTGAAGGCAGGAATCGTCTCGACGCTCGCCGAACTTCACGACTTCTTCGGCGCCGCAGAGCAGGAATTGCGACTGGCGTGCGAAAACGGCACGCTGCAGTGCACTGCACCAGGTGAGTTCGCGC
>VGXN01000116.1 GCA_016873335.1 Phycisphaerae bacterium
AGCGCACATACTTGCCGACGCCATCGATCGACACGCTGCTTCAGCCTCCGATGATGTCGCCAACGGTGTGGATCCTGGGTGCGGGGGCGTTCACATTGATCGCAACACTCGCGATCGCTGGAACATCCAACGCAGTGAACATTACCGACGGCATGGACGGCCTTGCGACGGGAACGCTCATCATCGCCACGCTTGCGCTCATGGTGTTGCTGTGGATCGCGGGCAGCCCGCGCGCCGCGTACTTCCTGATGGTGCCGAGTGTGCCTGGTGTGGGTGAACTGCTCGTCATGGCAGGGGCCATGGCCGGGGCGTGTCTCGCATTCCTTTGGTTCAACTGCTCGCCCGCGCGCGTTTTCATGGGCGATACAGGAAGCCTCTCGCTGGGCGCACTGCTCGGCTTCTTCGCCGTCGCGGCGCGGCAGGAACTGCTGCTGCTCGTCATCGGCGGCGTCTTCTTCCTTGAACTTGGCAGCGTCTTCGCCCAGACGCAGTGGTTCAAGTACACGCGCATCCGCTTCGGCCAAGGGCAACGCATCTTTCGCTGCGCACCCGTGCATCACCACTTCCATCTCGGCGGTTGGCAGGAGCAGCAGGTGGTTGTTCGACTCTGGATCGTGTCGGTGATGCTGACGATGGTTGCGCTTGTCAGTCTCAAGCTGCGCTGACGCACGCGCACGCAGTGGTGGTGGGGTCAATCCCCGTGCAGTTCGCGCAGGCGCGGCGAGAGCCGAAGAATCCACTGCACGCGTTCGCACTCGGCGATCCACTCCGCCACCACGGTCGCGTTCTCATCCGAGGAAGCCTCTGCGAAGGGAACGGGGCACGCTGCACCGAGTTGCGTGCGCGCCATGGCGCGGTACCGCGAGAGCGTGCGGTCGCCGAGCAGGTGAACGAACTCGAACTCCTCCGTCAACCAGAGAACGGTGGGCACGCGGTGGCCTGCAGCGATGCGGACTTCCTCGGCGAGATCCATGTGCTCATCTCGGTCGAGGAAGACGAGGTCGATCATCGGACACGCGAGCGCGATCGCCTGCAGCAGGGGGCACTGCGTCGCGCAGTCGCCGCACCACATGCCGCTGAGGCAGATCATCGGCGAGCGGCGCGTGAAGCTTGCGAGCAACGTCCGCTGCGCATCCGTGATCGGTGCGCGCGCCACGCGCGCGCTCCATGCGGCGGCACGCTGCGGATCCGTGGCCAGATATGCCTCCCACCCGAGACCCGCTGCATGCTTGGCTTGCAGGAATGACGCGCGCATCGGAGGATCAGCTGCCGAGTGCGTAGATGAATGTGGCGCTCGCCGTCAGCAGATCCGCACGCGACTTGATCAGTTCGAAGCGTGCATCGAAGAGGAATGACTCGGCGAGCAGGAGATCGTTGATGGTGGCGAGACCGTTCAGGTAGTTCTGATAGACGCTGTCGTAGGAATCCTGCGACGCGGTCAAGAGCGCCACGCCCGCCTCATACTGCTTCTGCGCGGAGAAGAAATCGAAGTAGCTCGACCAGACCTGCCCCGTCGTCTCGAGACGGAGTTGCTCCAGCCGCGCCTCCGCAGCGCGCACTTCGCTGCGCGCCTGCCGCAGCCGGTTGGCGCGTTCGTAGCCGTCGAAGAGCAGCCAGTCCGCGGTCACCTGTGCGGAGTACAGGCCGTATGCCGCTGCGCCGCTGCCCGAAAGCCCTGGCTGCGTGTAGTTGAAGTTGCCGCCCGTCACGCCGGCCGAGCCTTCAAAGTTGATGATCGGCAGAAAATCCGCTTCCGCGCGTTTCACCATCTGCTCCTTCGAGCGCACCTCGCCAAGCGCGGAAGCGATGTCAGGTCGCTGGGCAAGGGCGGACTGAATGGCGACTTCCACGCCATCGGTGATCGTGCTCGGGAGCGGCAGATCCGCAAGGCGAACGATCTCTGGCGAGGACTGCGCGGGAATGCCCATCGCCACGGCGAGCTGCGCCTGCGCGATGTAGACCTCCGCCTTCGCCTCCTCGAGCGCATACAGCGACTGCATGTACTGCTGCCTTGCCTGCAGAACTTCGGGACGCGTGGCGAGTCCGACGGTCATCCGGTCATCGGTCGCATCGAGTTGTTTGCGCGCTGTCGCGACATTCTCTCGCGCCGCCTCGCGCAGCGAGATTTTCGCATCCAGCACGAAGTACGCGCGCTGCACGTCGAAGACCAGCCGTTGCATCTCACGGTTGAACGCAAAGTTGGCTGCGGTCAGTTGTGCGCGCGCGCGCGCGGCATCCGCATCGCGGCGACCAAAGTCCAAGAGCACCCAGCTCATGCCAATGATGGCGTTCCCACTGACATTGTTCACGATCGCGGGCAGCACCTGCTGCCGCTGCGGACCGAAGTCGCCCCGAAGGCCGATGTCCGGCATGTACTCAGAGTCGGCGATACCGACCTGCGCGGCGGCTGCACGCGCGCTCTCCCACGAGCCGCGCGTGCGGGGGCTTGCGGAGAGCGCGACATCAATGCACCGAGTGAGCGACAGAGTCTCGCGCGGGCTTCCCGTGAGCGTGTCGTTCTCCTCCGCGTCGCCCGTGGCCAGATTCACCGATGGGTCGCCCGTGGCGCTCGCGGCAGCAGCAGGGATGGCAAGCGGAGTGACCGGAGCGGGCCCGCCACCTTGGCTCCACGCCGTCGTGGAATCGGAGGAAACCAGCCGGTCGATGTCGCGGTCGACAAACGGACCGTCCATGACGCAGCCGGCCAAAATGAACGGAATCGCTGCGATTCCAAATCTGAAAACCCAGTTTGGAGGGTGTGCCATGGGTCTTGGAGTGGAAAACTACCACGGGCGTACGTGTCGGGGATTGCTTCGGTTGGCTGCAAATCGAAGCCAATACGGACGATATTGCCACTGATTGTGGCGGCACATTTTGACCTACCCCATATTGATTCGTACCTTGACGTGGGCGAAGAGATGCATCGAATGTCAATGAGCGACCGATTTCCTCCCCAACCTTTGTGTGGAGCGCACTGTGTCGCCCGCGTGGTCCACACGTCTGTTCTTTGTGCTGTGCTCGTCTCGGGTGTGCTTGGCGCGGTGGTGGCTCGTGCGGACGATGAGCCCGTCCAAGAACCTGCCGAGCAGGTTGCCCAAAAGCAGGCATGGCTCGCAGAGCACGGCGGCAGTGGGGATGATGGCGGTATCGCAGGAGCGTGTTCAGGCGATGGTGCAAATCTGTTCTATCCGTTTTCAGCGACAGACGGCACCTGGACCCTTGCGCTGAGCGGAAATGACGACCGGTCGACATCGCTGATCTCCCTCCCCTTCGCTGTCAGTTTCTTCGGCGAGTCGTTCCCAGGGCTCTTCATCAACAACAACGGCAATGTGACATTTGGCTCGGAGAGTGGGGCATATTCGTCCACGGGGTTCCCGGTGAACGGTCCGAAGATGATCGCGGCATTCTGGGCAGATGTTGATACGCGACCCGCTGCGAGTGGGAAGGTGTGGCGCAAGTCCCTCGATTCCAATGGCGATGGAACGCTCGACAC
>VGXN01000117.1 GCA_016873335.1 Phycisphaerae bacterium
CCAAGCCCGGCTGCCATCCAGATCGCGGGCAAATCTTTCGGCGCACCACGCGGTCCAAGCCACCACGTGAGTCCGTAACGCTCGTTGCGCTTCGATGGCTCAAAGCATTGATTCAGAAGATCGGCGCGCAGCAGTTGCACATCGCTTCCATCCGCCGCACGAACGCGCCCACCGAGCCGCACAAACTCGCCGAACTTCGCCCATTGCTCCGCACTGAGTGACGCGCCACCCGCAACCTGCGCATGCCCCTGCCGATCGCGACCAATGCGCGCCACCTTCATGCCGATTGGATCGAACAGGTTTTTCGCATACCACTCCCATGCTGTCGCGGGCTGAATACCGCGCGCACGCAGCGTGCGTTCAAGGAACTCCGTGAAGGCAAAGAAGTGGTTGGCGCCGTAGTCGAACCGGGCGCCCGCATCGTGAAGCATCGGTGCCTGAAGCGCTTGCGCGTGGAAGTCATCGCGTGTGTCACGCCCGGCGAGCAGGCGCTCGACCGCATTGCCAGTTGCGATCGTGCGAATCCTCTTTCGGTCTTCCGCGCTGTCCGCTTCCAGCCCACTCGACAGTGTCAGGAGTTGGCGAACAGTGATTTCGCGCTTGCGTGGATCGGACTTCCACTCGGTGATCGTGTCGCTCACCTTGTCATCGAGCGTGAACAGTCCCTGTTGCACGGCGAGCATTGCGGCAACACCGGTGAAGCTCTTGGTCCCACTCGCGAGCGCGTGCGGACGCGAACGACTCCACCCCGCAAGCCCATCTTCGAAGACGACCTTGCCGTCTTGCATCACGAGCAGAAACTCGCCGTCGGCTGATCGCGAGTACTCCGCCGCCGCCCGCCACGCTGCAGTTCGATCGGGCGGGCTGACATCGCTCGT
Organism: Phycisphaerae bacterium; assembly: GCA_016873335.1. GTDB lineage: Bacteria > Planctomycetota > Phycisphaerae > Phycisphaerales > SM1A02 > F1-60-MAGs104. Next base: position 879 of record VGXN01000117.1, read on the forward strand.
CGGATCAGCGGCTGGTGTCGGAACAGCGGCTGGTGCCGGTGCAGCGGTGGGTGCCTGCTCCTCGACTGGTGCTGGGTTTGGTGCAGCAACGGGACCATTCGGCATCGTTGGCGCCGAGGGACCCGCTATCAACAGGAGACCTCCCCCTGCAACTGCCGCACAGAGAACAATGATGATCCCTGTTGTCGCGCGCTGGAGCATCACACAGCATTGTCGCAGATTCGCGCCTAGGGGACAGCCGCGCAGCAGTTCCCGTCGGGTCCCCCCCCGACTTCGGGCGATGCAGGTGCTGCTGCATACACTGTTGAACCCCTGAAACACATCTGAGGTGCGATGCGTTTCGAACTCAAAGAACAAGGAGAAATGATGCCACACTTTCGAAAGCTCGTGATTGCCTCGCTCACCCTGCCCGCACTCATCGCCTGCGCAAGCATGGCTCGACCAGATGATGCGGCAAAGAAACAGACCGACACACCAGGAACTGGTGCGCCAGCTGCGCAGACCACGGCCGCGGCGGCACCCGCCGCGCCCGGGCCAGACTCGACCGAGGCGGAGATCAAGCGCCTTCGGCAGCAAGCGGAACTCCGCGAGCAGGAGTTGAATGCGCAACTCGCGAGCCTGCGTGCTGAGAAGACGAGACTGGAAACCGAACTGGCGCTGACCACTGCGAAGCAGAACTCGCAGGCGGAGCCAGACAAGACAAAGCTCGATTCCATGCAGCGTGCTGCAGCGCTACGCGACGCGACGCTGCGGAGCGAAATGGCGAGCAATGCGGCAGATCTGGAGAAAATGAAGCAGGCACAGGCGCTCGCACAGGCGAAGGTCGAAAGCGAACTCGCCGCGAACAAGGCGGAGATGGACCGCATCCGCTCCGCGCAGGACCTGCTGGACATCAAGCACCGCGCGAAGCTTGCGGACACGCGCCGCGAGCAGGAGACGATTGCAGCGGACAACATGCTTGCGGCCGAGAAGCGAAAGGCCGAGCAGTCCAAGATGGCGGACGAGCAGATGCGTGCGGAGATTCAGGCACGAACCTCCGCTGCGCTCCTGCAGGAACGGGATGGCACCGACAAACTGCGCGACCTTGTCACTTCGCCGATCACTTACACGGCTACCCCCTTCCAGAACGGCGTGCTGACGGTGAGCGACCGCAAGATCGCACTCGATGGCCCGATCGTCACAGGCACCGCGGACTATGTGTGCGACCGCATCGACTACTTCAACAATCAGGACCGCAAGGCACCGATCTTCATCGTGATCAACAACTCGCCTGGTGGCAGCGTGATGCAGGGCTACCGCATTCTGAAGGCGATCGAAACAAGCGATGCGCCCGTGCATGTCGTGGTGACGAGTTTCGCGGCAAGCATGGCGGCGACGATCGCAACGCTCGCACCGCACAGCTACGCCTATCCCAACGCGATCATCCTGCACCACCAGATGTCGGGCGGCGCATCGGGCAACATGACCGACATCGAGCAGGAAGTGAAGACCATGAAGGAGTGGGAGCGTCGACTCGCCGAACCGATCGCACGCAAGATGGGCATCTCGCTCGATGAGTTCAAGGCCCGCATGTACTCCGCCAAGAAGAACGGCGACTGGGATGAATTCGCGGACAAGGCTGTGCAGCTGAAGTGGGTCGATCATCTCGTGAACGAGATCCGCGAGGAAGGCATCCGCAGGAAGCCATCTGGCGGCCGACCTGAACAGATGTGGTTCGTCATGATGGACCGCGATGAGCAAGGCAAGCCGTTCATGCGCCTGCCACCTCTCGAGCCGTATGACTGCTACTTCATGGTCAATCCACGCGGCTTCTACCGAGTGGACGGGCGCTGAGTTCCACCTGCAGGATCGCATCGATGAGCACCATCAACGCACCGACTACCGAAGTCAAGGCAACGGGCGGCACCTGCCCATTCCGGGGCGCGTTCACGCGCGACCCTGCGAAGGCAGCAACCAACCGTGATTGGTGGCCCGAACAATTGGACCTCGCGGCACTCGCGCGCAACTCCGCGAAGTCCGATCCGATGGGCGCCGGCTTCGACTACGCCAAGGAGTTCATGCAACTCGACTTGGCGGCGGTGTGCGCCGATCTGCGCGTACTGATGACGCAATCGCAGTCGTGGTGGCCTGCGGACTACGGGCACTATGGCCCATTCATGATCCGCATGGCATGGCACGCGGCGGGGACCTACCGCATCAGCGATGGACGTGGTGGTGCGGGTTCGGGCATGCAGCGCTTCGCACCGACCAACAGTTGGCCGGACAATGTCAACCTCGACAAGGCTCGGCGGCTTCTTTGGCCGATCAAGCGCAAGTACGGCAAGCAGCTGTCGTGGGCGGATCTCATGATCCTCGCCGGCAATGTGGCGCTCGATTCGATGGGCTTCAAGACCTTCGGATTCGGCGGCGGCCGCAGCGATGTGTGGGAGCCGGATACAACGTATTGGGGAAGCGAACGCGCATGGCTTGCGGACGAGCGGTACACGGGTCAGCGTGAACTGGAGAATCCTCTTGCGGCCGTGCAGATGGGTCTGATCTATGTGAACCCCGAGGG
>VGXN01000118.1 GCA_016873335.1 Phycisphaerae bacterium
TCTTCTGGAACGTGCCCTCGACTCGCTTGCCGTCCTTCACGAACTGCGTGCCCGTGCGCCGTGCAGCCCAGTTCGCCGATGACTTGGTCAGTTGATCCTTTGTCAGCGGCAGATAGCCGACTTCCGTGGCCAGGTCCGAGACATTGGAAAGGTAGAAGTCGAGGTACGCGGCGACTTCCGGGCGCGCAGCGTCCTTGGCGTTCACGTAGAGAAAGAGCGGTCGGGCAAGCGGGTAGGTCTCGTCGAGTACGGTGGCGGCAGAAGGCACGACGGGCGTTCCGGCGGCACCAAGCACCGGCACCGATCGCAGTCGGCTCTGATTCTCCGTGTAGAAGGCGATGCCGAAGAAACCGATGGCATCGATGTCCCCCGCGACGCCGAGCACCAGCACGTTGTCATCCTCGCTGACGCTGATATCCGTACGCACCTTGGCGTCCTTGCCCATGACAGCGTCCTTGAAGTAGTCGAACGTCCCCGAATCTGTACCTGGGGAGTACCGCTTGATCGCACGGTCTGGCCAGGATGGATCGACCTCCTTCCACGTGCGTGGTCCGCCCTCCGAAAAGATGCGACGGGCTTGCTCGATCGAGATGGACTTCATCCAGTCGTTCTTTGGATGCACCACGAAACACAGGGTGTCGATCGCCATGGGTATCTCCATGAAATCGATCTTTGCCTCCGCGGCCATGGCCACTTCACTTGGTGCGATCGGGCGTGATGCATTGGAGATCGCCGTCTCACCATGACAAAAGCGCTTGAACCCGCCGCCCGTGCCTGAGACACCGACCGTGACGTTCACCCGTGGCGCGATCTTGGCGAACTCCTCCGTCACGGCTTCCGTCAGAGGGAACACCGTGGATGAACCATCGATTCGTACGGACCCCCGAAGGGCCTTCGGGTCAGGCGGTGACTGCGAAATCCCAGTCGCAGCAGCGAGCAGGGCGCTTGATGCGGCGGCCATGGCAAGGAACGGCAATGGGGCACGGTGATGCATGGGCTTGATGCTCTCCGATGGGCGCGCGTGGATTGTTCAGATTGCGTTCATTTGGCGGAAGCCGCGCGGGATTCGCATCGTGAAAACGGTGCCGCCATTTCTCGGACAGTCGACCGATGCCGAGCCGCCGTGCACCATGGCGATGTGCTTCACAATGGCCAGGCCAAGCCCGGTGCCGCCGCCCTCGCGACTGCGCGCCGCATCGACGCGGTAGAAGCGCTCGAACAGTCGCGAGAGGTGCTCCTCCGCCACGCCTGGACCCTCATCGCGTACCTGGATCTCCGCGAAGCCGTTCACCAGATCGCCGCCGATGGCAACGGTGGTTCCCTCGGGTGAATACTTCAGCGCGTTCGAGAGCAGATTCAGCACGGCTTGGGAGAGCAGGCTTGCGTTGACGGTGGCGTGCAGGTCTTCGGGCACGCTGTTGTGGACGGTCATGCTGCGCGCCTGCGCCATCAGCGCCACTTGTGAGCAGGCGTCCTCGACCACGCTCCGCAGCGGCATCTGCGCGAAGTCGATATGGGTTGCGACACGCGGCTGATCGAGAAATGCAAGCAGCAGGATGTCTTCGATGAGTGTCGAGAGACGGATGGTGCTGCGGTGAATCACACCGAGGAAGTGGCGGACCTGCTCGGGATCGGTGGCGCCGATGTCGAGCAGCGTTTCCACATAGCCCTTGATGCTGGTGATCGGGGTGCGCAGTTCGTGCGACACATTCGCGGCGAAGTCTGCGCGGACATTCTCCAGTCTCCGCAGGCGCGTGACATCATCGAGCGCGAGCAACACGCCGCCACTGCTCGGTCCGCGCAGCGGTTCGCCCGCCACCATCAGCGACTCGCTGCCGGTGCCCGTGAGGCGCACTTCCGCGGTGATGGGTTCGGGCGAAACGGCCGCGCGCTCGGCGAATGCCAGCAGTTCCGGTTGGCGGGTCACTTCGGCCAGAAGTCGTCCGCGGTAGTCGGTGGTCTGCAGTCCGAGCATCCGCTCTGCGATCTCATTGGCGCTGCGGACACGAAGTTGACCATCGAGTGCCACAAGCCCCGTCTGGATCGCACTCAGCAGCGTCTGCAGATCGTCACGCTCCATCTCAGCGCGCGCGAGTGCCTCCGCGTAGCCGCTCTGCGCGCGGGCGATGCCGCGCTGCAGTCGCAGGGTTCCCTCGTGCAGCGAGTCGGGCAGCGACGCACCGAGGTCACCATCGCCGATGCGGGCGAGAAGGGTGTAGAGCGTCATGACGCGCTCACGCTCCATACGACTGGTGATCCATGCCACCGCGCCCGCCGCTGCGGCCATGCCGACGCCCACGAGCGGAGCAGGACCGACCCCCGCGAGCAGGCAGATGGTCAGCGCAACGAATGCCGACCCTGCAGCGATTCGGTAGGGGCGCCAGTGCGTTCCGTCAGCAAGGCGTCGCATGATCGGACTGTACCCGCATGGCGCAAGGGGATCACTCGGCGGTGACTGTTTCGCCGTCTGCGAACCGATAGCCAATGCCACGCACGGTCTCGATCGCCTCACCGAACTCGCCGATCTTGCGGCGTATCGCGGTGATGTGCACATCGATCGTGCGCTGCGAGAGAACCGTCATCGGTCCATGAACCGCCGCGATGATCTGATCGCGGGTACGCACGAATCCAGGCTTTCGTGCAAGCATGTTGAGCATCTCGAACTCGGTGATGGTGAGTGCAACCTGCTTGCCGTTCACGGAGACCTGATGGCGTTCCTTGTCGATCACCAGCTTGCCGCCACAGCGCACGATCCTGGACCCCATTGATTGCTCGCGGAGCGGCGCTGATGTGCGGCGGAGCGCGTTGTGGATGCGCGCCATCAGTACGCGCGGACTGAACGGCTTCGTGACATAGTCGTCTGCACCAAGTTCGATGCCGTTGACGATGTCGCTTTCGCTGCCGCGCGCGGAGAGCATCACGATGGGAACGCCCCGCGTCTGGTCGTTCTCCTTCATGCGCTTGCAGACTTCGAGTCCGTCGAGGTCGGGAAGCATCAGGTCGAGGACCATGAGTTTCGGGTGCGACTGGCGCGCCATCTCGAGTGCGCGACGGCCGGAGCGCGTGACGGCGCAATCGAAACCATCGCGCTGCAAGTGAAAGCGCACCAGTTCGGCGATTTCCTGCTCATCCTCGACAATCAATGCTGTGTTCTTGGCAGTCATGGGAACCCGTGCATTATCGCACCTGTTGTTCACACGTCTTGGCAGCGCCATGTGAAGATTGAGTGAAGGTTGCAGCTGTGCCGCGCAGCAGGATCCCGTCCTG
>VGXN01000119.1 GCA_016873335.1 Phycisphaerae bacterium
GACGACCGCCGGAAGCGGTTCCATATCAGTGGCCGTTGGCTGCACACCTATTACGGGCTCCTCTCGCTGGAGCAGCGGCGGATCGCCGAGCCTGGCGATACGCGTGGGAAGATTGTCGGCCACGTGGATGCACCGCGGACTATCGCGCTGGCGAAAGAGACGTTTCGTGGTGCAAACCGCGTGGTCCTAGAGACGCGGGACCAGGTGGTCGAGGAAGTCTGCAATGGGACAATCGACGCCGGTTTCCTCGAGACGCGCGTCGTCGAGCCTGCACTTTTGGCGAGGCCCAAGGCCTGCGAGGGGGTTGCTTTGCGGATGGCCGTGGTGAACGGCGCCGACTTTCCTTCCGGAGTGGCAGCATCTTCCCGGGAGGCGGCGCTCGCCGCCGACGCGATCCGCGAAGAAGTCGTCGCCATGGCACGGGCTGGCGTGCTAGGCCGGATCTTTGCCCGCTGGAATCTCTCCTCGTCGGCGGACACTGCCATCATCTATGACCTGATCGAGGCACAGAACCGGTCGAAGCAATTGCGCTGGTTCGCCGCGGCTCTTTGCCTGGTCCTTGCCGCCATGGTGCTGCTCTATCGCAAGACTCAGGAGGCACGCCGGGCGGCGGAACGCGCGAATGCGGCCAAGAGCGAGTTTCTCGCGAACATGAGCCACGAGCTCCGCACTCCTCTCAACGGCATCGTAGGCCTGACAGCGATGCTCACCGACTCCCCAATTCCGGCGGATCACCAGGAAACGGTGCGGGACTTGGCCGACTGCTCGGAGGCCCTGCTCGCTGTAATCAACGATATTCTGGACTTCTCCAAGATCGAAGCTGGCAAACTGGTGGTGGAACACGCCCCCTTCGACTTGCACGAGGCCGTCCGGGCCGCTTCCTCCACACTGAGCCTGCGTGCCCGCCAAAAAGGGATCGGCCTGACCTCCGCTGTCGATCCGACTGTGCCGCGCTGGGTGACAGGCGACGCCGCCCGGTTCCGCCAGCTCATTTTGAACCTATTGTCTAACGCCGTGAAGTTCACACCTTCCGGGGGTATGACACTCCATGTCGGGCTGGATCCTGCGGGAATGATCCTAAATCCGGCAGTTGGAAGCGGCTGGAAGGGGCACTGGAGCAGGCGGATCGAGGGGGATCTTGGCGAATTGCTGGAAGATCGAGCGCAAGATGCGGCACCATCGTTGATAAGCAGTCAACTGCTCCGCATCTGCGATCAACTCAGTCAGCCACCGGCTGAATCCGGCGAATAAATTGGCGATTGGGCACGCCCGCGCATGCACACTCCCGATGGTGAGCCGCGTCTGGTTGGCATGCCGGGTTTGCCTGGCCACTCCCTGCTGGAGCATCGGCCGAGTCGTGTTCGCCTCGCCGTGCCTGGGCCCCGTCGCCATCCGCGTGTAGATGCTCCACCAGTTGAAAATCAGCGCCACGATCCGCGTCATCAACTGGCTGCGTTTGAGATCCTGCGTCGAGAATCCTTTCCATCCCCACTGGTTCTTCAATTCATCGAACGGGTTCTCGGCATCTCCCCGGTCCCGGTACATTTGCGCAATCGACAGCAACTCCTTCTCCTCCCAGTTGGTGACCAGCGTTGCGTGTTCGTACCACTCGCCCTTTCCCGTTTCCACCGCCAATCCCGTCAGTCTCATTTGCCCGGTCTCCGGGTCCGGCTTCGGCTGCCCCTCGAGCCTCCGCCTCATCACGATGATTCGCCGCTCACAACTCCATCCCTCGAGCCGCACAGCGTGGTCCACCGCTTCCCACCCCTGCCCGGCGGGCTTCCATTTCACCTCCCCTTTGGCTCGGCTCAACTTCTCGATCACTTTCACCACACCCTTGCTCAGCTTGAGTTTGAACAGGTATTTCAGTCCCCGCTCCTCGCATCCAACCATCATCGCCTCGTTGCCGTGCCCGCTATCTCCTCGCACCAGCGTTGGCCACTGCTGTTTGTCCCTCGACTCCAGCCAGCCCCACAACCCGTCTTGCCCATACAGGCTCGCCGTTTGGTTGCCTGCCTGCACATCCACGTTCAACACCAGCTTGGCTGGCGTCAGCAGCAACGCATGCAGCACGTGCGACGGCCGGCCCGGCTTGGCTGGGTTGTAGCCCACTCGTGCCTCCTCCTGCCTGCCGAACAGTGTCTTGACCGTCGCGTCCACATCCAATACCCACGGACTGTTCAGCAACGCATCGAATGTCTCGCCCAAGTTCAGATCCATCCACAACGTCAGCTTTTCTTCGACCACCTTCTCGAATGCTCGCCTCACGCTGTCCTCGCTCCGCAGCGTCTTGATCCCCAGCATCTCAGCCATCACCTGATCCCCTCGCAACCCGGTGATATGCGCATACCGGCGATGTCCGCTCACCACGCTCAATAGGATCGTCCCGAGGATCTCCTCCTTGGCCGGTGCGTTCGGGGATTGATACTCGAGCGGGCAGCTATCGACCCAACGCTTCCATCGCCCAGACTTCACCAGAAACTCGATGAAGTAGATCATCGGGCCGCTCATCGTCATCCCAGGCTCGGGCTCCCACTTCACTTCCACCATCCCACCCAGAGTCTCTACTTTGTGTGGCGCCGGGTACGATTGCACTGCGTCTTCCGGCTCACCCAGCGGGTGAACCCCTCGCGGATCCAAAACTTCGCTCATTCCGCCAGTGTCGGCCATCTTCCGCCACCCGCGCTCGTTTCAACTGCCTGATCTAGGATGATGCACCTGCCAGCGAGTGTGCGAGTGTACCTGTGCCTGACGGCATGCGACATGCGCCGGAGCTACGATGGATTGCACGCGCTGGCGCGGGACCGGCTGGGGATCGATCCGTTCGGCGGCCACCTGTGTGTGTTCACCAACCGGCGCCGCGACCGGGTGAAGATTCTGTACTGGGACCGGGACGGGTTGGCGATCTGGGCCAATCGGCTCGAGGAACGGACCTACGCGATGCCGCGACAGGAACATGGCGAGGTCAAGCGGGAGATCACCGCGCAGGAGTTAGGCGCTTTGTTGAGCGGAATCGACTTAGCCGTTGCGGCCCGCCGCAAACGCTATCAGCGGGCAGCATAGCTTGGGGCGAGATAGATTTATTTGGGATTCTCGTTGCGTATTCCGGTCGAAGTGGACCAGTGATTCCGCTGGGAAGTGGACCACGATTCCGGTGACAAGCGGACCACGGTTCCGCCGCGAAGCGGACCAGCG
>VGXN01000120.1 GCA_016873335.1 Phycisphaerae bacterium
CCAATTAGCTCCATTTAGGGATATGAAAAAAACCAAAACTTGGTATCAAAAACTGCTCCAAAAAATGGCAAAAAATTGCCAAAAATCGGGGGTTTAGCTTTTACCCATATCAAAAATAATTGCCAGGTCCCTAGCTGGGCAATGGGGGTGTTTTGGGGCTTGGCCGCATTAGTTACGCACAAACGTTAAACCCCCACTGTTTTTGGGCGTTTTTGGAAAAATCACCACATGAGTAAACTAGGCCACAATACTGGGGGGTTTAGCATTTACGAATGATTTTATAAAATAAAGTGATTTTGAGAATTTTCAAAAAACCACCGTTTTTAGATTTTTCATACGTGCAGAATTGGTTAATTTAGTCTAGTTTTACTCCAAAAAGGTGGGGGTCTGACACTAAAACTTGGTCAAAAAAGCACCACAAAAAGAGTATGATGACTTTAGGAAGTATTTTGCATTTTCCTGTGTTGACTTGATAATACTCGACGGTAAATCCGTACTACTGACAAGGAGAACCAGAAACCCGTACAAGGGATATTGGCATTTGCCTGGAAGCATGGTCCACAAGGATGAAAGACTCCGGGATGCAGTAAAAAGATCAGCAAAAGAAGAGTTAAACCTTAATGTAAAAATCAAAAAATTTATCGGCGTTTACGAGAGCCTCAATAAATTCCGACATGATATTTCTCATGGATTTATTGTTGTACCATCGAGAGGAAAAATCAAGACCGATTATCAAAGCGATAATTATGGGTTTTTTACAAAACTACCTAGCAAGACCCTACCACACCACAAAAAAATGATTCTTGATGCGATGAATTGCAGGCACAAATAACAAATATGTCTAAATTCGAGTTTTGAAACATAAATAATCAATGCAATACAGCATGGTTTGCTCATGGGAGTAAATTAAAAAATTTGAGATTAATCATGATGATTGAACAGTATGGCCTTTGTCCCTTTCGTTGTACCGTAGACACACTTGGCAGACTCTTCCAGCCTTAATCATCAGATATTTTGCTTAAAATGTGCTTTTTCCATTGGTAATGTCACAGGTATTTTCAGCTACCGTCATGCTTCAGCAACTAGAGAAATTCGTATGCAGCTGATAACTTCAGCCATCAATACTGTGATTGAAATAACCTCTGCAAATTCGTCATGCTCATAAAATTAGGCTAGTTTCTGGGAAATTAGAAATCCGTAAATTCATTCGTGGGCGTTTTTCAATAAAATATTTGAAATAAGCCTCAAAAATAACAATGTTTCTAAATTCGAATTTAGAAAGAACATATAATCCGCGTCCAAAAAATTACTAAAAAACGTCCAAACTTGGCATGTCTTTGGTCGAATTATGACGGCGGGGCTTCAAATGATGGAATTTGGTCATTTTCATATTTTTAGTAATTAATCATCAGCAATACTAGTAAAAATCCATGAATTTGAAATTATAAACCAAAAAATGGCAAATTGAGCGATTGTTTAGAGAATCACTAAAAAATTCCAACCAAAATTAGTAGTAATACTGATGAAAAGCATTTATCTGCGTATATTTTGAGCTTTCTATGTGGTCTAATTGCTTCCAACTTCAGATGAACTAAAAAAACATCTAGGAGAACTACAGTCGTGTGTAGTTTGCTCTGGCAAAAATCTTGAATCATGGGCAAAATTAGATTATCTGGAGGCAAGAAAGTGTGAAGACTGTGGGATGATTTCAGTTAATCCTCATCTAAATGAAGAAGGATTAGCAAAGCTTTATGAAAATTATTTTTCGTATCGACTTGATGACAAGAATTCATTTGAAAAAAGAAAAATAATGTATCCAATAGATCGTGATTGGATCTCCAAATTCATTAACAAAGGTAAAGTGTTAGATGTAGGCTCATCTGGCGGACAATTTCTTAGTACTTTTGATCCAAAAAAATGGGAACGATACGGTGTTGAAATAGACAAAAATGCAGCAGAATACGCAAAAAAAGAATACAGCATACCTGTCAGGGTGGGATATTTTCCAGAACTTGATTTCCAAGAGAAATTCGATTTGGTCATGATGAGGGGAGTTATAGAACATTTTTCAGATCCAATAAGTGTGCTCAAAAAATGTAGCGAAGTTCTAAAACCGGGCGGATATCTCTTTATCACCGCGACCCCTGCAGGAGACTCATTTGCATTTTATATATATAGAGAAAAATGGCATCTTTTCACGCCTCTAGATCACCTTCACTTTTTTAGTGTGGATCTAATTTCCAAAGTACTAAACAAACTTGGTTTGTATCTGATTGATAGACATTATCAATACGAAGAGACTCCATACGCAAACCCAAAAGAAGACTATGCCAAAATAAAAAAAGACATACTTTTATTACATTCAGGTAAACATGACCAGATTGACATCTCACCGTCATTTCCAGGAAGCATTATGACTGCAGTTTGGAAGAAAAAATCATGAAGGACAAGATTATTTTTTGGTTGAATGCGGATCTAATATATTTTGGAATCGCAAAATCTTTGCAAGAAAAATACGATTCAAATTTTTACGCCATAATAGACATCACAAAAAAACCAAAAAGTTTTTTATAACACAAAAATTATTAAAATTGCAAAAAACTTGGTTTTTACATGATCATATTAAGAAAAATCATAAACCAGATCTAAACTATCTTAAATCATTCTAGCAGAAATACAAAATTAATCATGGTTATTGGCACAGAATGAAAGATTTTTTTATAGATTCAATAAATTCTACAAATTTACTGAAGACGAAATACTATCGATACTCGAACAAGAATGTAGATTATTTGAAAGTATACTTGATGAATCAAAACCAGACTTTTTAATAATGGGAGTATCAAAGTTACACCACAACCATCTGTTCTATGAAATATGTAAATCTCGAGGGATTCACGTTCTAATGCTCAGATCTACTCCCTTTGGATATAGGTACATGATTTCTCAGAGACGATGTTAAAAATTATAATTTTGATTGCTTTTTAATAATTTTCCGAGTAAATGAGTCCTTAAATTTTTAATTTTTTATAAAAATCACACCAGTAATTTTTTGAGACTTGGTAAGATTTGATCTTTGATTGGAAGACTGACCATAAATTACAAAACTTGCAAACACGCAAGATCCGAATTGAAGTAATTGAAATTCAATACCGTGTGGTAAATAATGATATTTGGTGCGATTTT
>VGXN01000121.1 GCA_016873335.1 Phycisphaerae bacterium
TGAAGTCAAGCGAAATAATCGAGCCACTAGCAGTAAAGAACCAAATTGTTTCTGCTGCAGCAGAAGCTGCATGCATGATACTTAGAATTGATGATGTTATTGCCGTCGCCAAATCTGCCGGACCACCGGGAGGAGACATGGGTGGAATGGGAGGCATGCCAGGAATGGGTGGCATGGGAGGTATGGGTGGAATGCCAGGAATGGGTGGCATGGGCGACATGGGCATGGACATGTAAATGCCAGTTTAGGCGTTTTTCAATATATTCACTAAATTAATCCCAGTACAAATTTTTACATCGTCTTGTTGTGTTAAAAATTCTAAAATCTTTTTGTACATACGTCCACCTTTCATTTGTAATACATTATCGTGCCAAATTATTGTCATTATGTTGAAACTCGCATTTATCTGCCGTGATTCATTCAACGCTTTTTGTACGACAGGTAAGACCTGTTCTTCACTTAATCCCATATATGTAAACATATAAGCATCCATTAAGGTAATTGGAAATTCGAATAACCTTTCCAATTGAAAAAAACCAAAATCTTCTTTGATTATCTGATCTTTTGAGTTTTTCACAGTAGAATCATAAACAAAACCTAATTCTTGTAGTTTTTTTGGTAGTTCATTGTTAAAGCCTAAATAATGAACACGATTTCCAAAAACTTTTGTCCTGGTAAGGCTTTCAAGAATTTCTTTTTCTTGTCTGATTTTTGCTAAATCGTAAATTGAGGAAGGATCACAATGTAATCCAATCTCCCATCCACCTTTTTTTAATGAACTTATCTCATCTTCATAGTCTGTGACATCACCATTTTCATATTTAGTTCTGAAGAAAAACGTAGAACGTGCATCAAAACGCTCTTCAATTTCCATATACTGTGGGAAATTGTAATAGGGATTCTTAGAATCAATATTGCGTATTGTAGATTCATCAAACCTTTCTGCTCGATTTAGTACGTGTTCTTTAGGCGGCCCTTGTTTTCTCCAATCCACATCATGACTCAAGAAAATATACTGCAATGGCATTTTTTCAAAAAATATTACTATTAAACTTAAACTATTCAAGAATACAAGTTATAACCAGCTAATTTTTTCTAAAATTAGAAATTTTTGATGAAAAAAATTCTTGTCACAGGCTCTGGAGGAATAGGAGGTGTTAATTTCGTAAGAGCGTTACGTGCAACAAAAGAAGAGTTCTATATTGTAGGAACCGACTTTAATAGATATTATATTCAATTTCCACAAGTTGATGTAAGAGTAAGATCTCCACGCCACTCGGATCCAAAATTCATTGAACTTGTATCTGATCTTATCTCAAAATATAAAATAGATTTTTTGCATCCTCAACCTTCATCCGAAGCACAAGTGGTAACACAAAATATTGAAAAAATTCAAACTAGAACACTTCTACCATCACAAAATGTGATAATACGAGATAAGCTCGAAACACAAAAAATCTTATCGCAAAAAAATATTCCAGTAGCGAAAACTAGGACAATTCAATCTTCAAATGAAATAGATGATGCATTTGATTCCTTCAAAATAAAACCTGTCTGGGTTAGAGCAAAAAAAGGTGCAGGTGGAAATCTCAGTCTCCTTTGCAACTCTGCAGAAGAGATAAAATATTGGGTTAATCTTTGGGTGAAAAAAAACAAAGTAGGTTTTTCAGACTTTATGATACAACAAAATCTTCCAGGACGAAATCTTGCATGGGATAGCTTTTGGTATGAAGGAAAGTTCATCGCTTCATTTACACGAGAAAGATTAGAGTATCCTTTCAAACACATCTCGCCTTCAGGAATTACTGGAACGCCAACAGTCTCAAAAATTATAGTTGATGAAGCTGTAAACAAACTAGGTCAAAATTCTGTAATGGCTATTGATTCAAAACCACATGGTAATTATTCAGTTGATCTAAAAGGTGATGAAAATAATAATTTTCACATCACCGAAATTGATGCCGGAAAATTTCATACAACAACACCACTTTGGGGATATATTGCCAGTAAAACATTAAAAATGGAACCTGAAAAAAATCTCCCATATCTGTATGTCATGCTTGGAACGCAAGCAATTGAGCCAAAAACTATTGGGTTTGACATATATTCAGAAGGATTACATCTTCTTAGACATCTTGATTGTGGTGTTTGGCTTTGGAAAGAAGATGGTTACAAGGAACAAATACTTTGAAGGCAATAATTTTTGATCTTGATGGAACTCTAATTCGTCTTCCAATTAACTACCCAAGACTTTTACAAAGACTCCAAGATCTATTCGGAACAAAAGAGGAGTTAAAACCATTAATGCCTTCAATTTCAAGGCTTGCAAACAAAAATGATTCTTTACTAAGAGAAGCATTTCAAATTATGACCGATGAAGAATCCATCGTAATTAATAATTTTGAAATAATTAATGGTGCGCAAGAAATACTTACATATTTTAAGGAACAGGGATTTATTCTTGGATTGGTTACAATGCAGGGAAGACAGATCGTACAAATGATTCTTGACAAGCTCGCCCCTTCAATTTTTGAACAAATTATAACAAGAGATGAAAGTAACGATAGACTAGAACAAATTCAAAAAACAATTCAAAATTGCGCACTGGACCCCAATCAAACAATAGTGGTTGGCGATAGAATTCATGATGCTGAATGTGCAAAAAAATGCGGATGTATTCCTATTTTATTCAAAGAAGAATCTACGAAATATACTGAATCAAAGATTATCACTTCACTTTATGAATTAAAAACAATCATCTAATCAACATTTATTTGATAATAATATGAGAATTCAACATGCCTACAAATGTTAGAATACTTACTGGAATCAAATATGCTTATTTAATAGCGTTTTTCGCCTTTTTATCCGCAATTCTATATCCATTCGTTCAAGGCGGCGCATTGGATTATTCCATTTATGGAATAATTGTTCTGTTTGTAGGACTTGCCGGAGCAATCATGGTGTACAAAGCTGCAACATCTGAGAAAAAACGTGAATTCTATATCGTAATTGGATTTGGCCTAATTGCTATTTCACTATTCTTTATTCTTCAACTTACTGGCAGACCACTAGTCTAAACGTCAAAATAAAGATAGAATTCATGCGGGTGAGGTCTAATAGAGATCTCACGATGATCCTTTCTGCCTAATTCTA
>VGXN01000122.1 GCA_016873335.1 Phycisphaerae bacterium
AAATTTGTCGGTCCAGAACTGACCTTCCCAGAGGACGACGTTCTTCTTGTGTCGGTAGTGGTCGGGTAGGTCGTCAATCTTGAGTGAAAACCCCACCTTGTCGAATTCGGTGTGTTCTTCGAGCGCTCGCTTGAAGACGCGTAATACATCCTTCGGGCATTCCTCGGTCGGCACGACATCAGGGTCGGTCACGATAAAGTGACGGTCATAGCCCAGGTCCGGGGCGAGCCCGCTCAGCCATGGCGCACGGTGTCCAAGATTGAAGTTGTTGTACATCACCTTGTGCGCGGTTGCCTTCAAAAACTCGACCATCGGTGGATACGTGCTCGCGTTATCGCATAACCAAATCTCGCGTTGACCAACCGATCCGAGCCATTTGAGCAACCGAAGGAGCGGGCTCAGCCGGTCGCGCACTGTGATGATGACGGGAAACTGTTCAATCATGCGCAGAGTTCCCGATAGCCGACGGAATTCTTGAAGAAGACACTGGGTTCAGGTTAGTTCTCAACGAAGAAGCAGAGGTACCTCAATAGTTTGGTGAATGGTGGTTACTACCTCGGCGGTCAGGAAAATATTGCCGCACGTTGAGTTTGTCTACGCTGTGATTGCGCTGTTCGCGCTCGCGCAGGGGCCGGTGTATCGCCTGTGGAGCGGGAGTGCTGAGTCGTTGGTGGTCTCTGCGAAGACCTCATTACCGCACGTGTACTTCGCCACTTTTGTGGCCGTGCAGCCACCCGCACTCATTGTTGCCCGAGTAGGGGCAGCCGATGAATCGAACGTCACTCCGATTCGCCGCGACGCGGTCTGAGCGCCTTACACAAGTCGGCAGTATTCGTCGCGGTCGAATTTTCGTTGCCAGCGCAGGTGGAGCAATTCCACTTCTGACGACTCGACCTCCTTGGGGCGCGATGCAGTTTCGAAGTGAAAGAGCCGAGTACACGGCGTCCAGATGATTCGATGACCTGCATCCAGAAGTTTGAATGCAAAGTCGACATCGTTGAACGCTTTCGGAAAGATCAAACTCATTCCGCCAGTCGCCTCATAAGCCGAGCGACGCACCAGTGCGCAAGCGCCCGTTACACCGCTGCATTCGCGAGCGACGGCGAGAATGCCAAACTCCCCCGGACCATTTGCCGACTGACCGGTACGGAAGTTGTGGGGAATCGGGGTGTTGGAGTGACCGGCCGATTGGATGCGACCGTCTTCGAGTAGCAACATCGGGCCAACCATCGCCACATCGGGCTCAACGAGATAACTGGCGAGCACTTCCATCCAGTCGTCATCGATGATCTCCGTATCGTCGTTGAGCAACAGCACGTATTCACCGTCGGACATTACGACTCCAAGGTTGCACTTGGCCGAATAGTTGAACGGCTCGTCATAGGGAACCAGTCGCACACGACGGTCGTCAATCGCGCGCAACGACGACCACGCCTCCTCGGGTGAGTGATCGTCTATCAGCACGAGAATTTCGAAGTTCGGGTATGTCGATCTCGACAAGATGCTCTCTACGGCATTCACCACAAGGCAGGTATCGACACCAAACACCGGCCTATGCGCGCCACAGGTCGGGATGATGATGCTGATTTTCGGAAAGTTCTGCAGGCGCCGCACCACTCTTTGGAACGGATATGGCTCAGCCTTCTCTACGGCTGCGTCAATCCCTTGCCGAGCGAGCGACTCCTGCACGGCGCGCATCGCAGCATTGAACGCATAGGGCTTCTCATCATGCGCTCGCGCCGTTGACCCAGCGATTGCCCGCCAGTGATACAGCACTTCGGGGAGGTGCGCAACGACACGGGCCCGTTCAATCACCCGCAACAACAAGTCATAATCCTGTGATCCATCAAAACCGGTTCGAAAGCGCCCTACCTCGTTGATGAGGGTTCGCCGAATGACGGAGAGGTGACTGCAGTAGTTCTGTGAGAGAAACCGTTGCGGCGACCACTTTGGCTTACGAAACTCGTCGTAGTGGCGACCCGTCTCATCGATTTTGTCTTCGTCGGTGTAGACGTAATCAATCATCGAGTTGCTTCGCAATACTTCGTCAACCTTTGCGAGTGCGTGCCCGTGTAGCACATCGTCGTTATCGAGAAATGCGACAAAGTCACCTTCCGCCATCGACAACGCATCGTTCGACGCTGCGACGATGCCACAGTTCTTCTCTCGCAGGAAGACCCGTATACGTGGGTCATGTGCTTGCAACTGGAGTAAACGCTCCTTCACCCACGGCTTAGGCGAACAATCATCCACCAGGCACCACTCCCAGTCTTCTGCAGTTTGGGAGAACACCGACTGGATGCACTCTTCGAATGCGTTACGCGGGGGATTATGAACGGGGGTGACGATGCTGAATCGCGGAGCGTTGCGCTTTGTCGCAACGCTCATGTGCTGCGAAAGATTCGTCGCAAGAGTCTGACTGGCAGCATCACTAGACGACCGACACGCCACGTTGTCGATGAATACACGCGATCGAGTTGCGCAGAACGAGCCACCAGTTCGCGCATTCTTGGTTCCACTTCGGAAAGCGCCTGCTCGAGTCTCGCGATGTGAGCGGTGTGGTTTGCGATGTGGATGTTCTTTTCGTGATCGATCTGTAGGGCGGTGGCAAGTTCCAGTTCCTTGGTGGTGAGGCGAGCCTGCATTTCGCCTGCTCGTGCTGAAGCCCCGACGGCATGATCACGTAAGTTGAGCACCTCAAGTTTGAATGAAGCACGTTGAGCCTGAGCATCCAGTAACGCTTCTCGTGCACGGCGCAGTTCATTGCCGAGACGAACCAATTCGGCATCGCGTTGCACTGCATCAACGAGCGATTCGCTACTCACCAGCATCACACTACCGACTTGGTACCCTGATCATCGGTGTATCAAGTTGCTGAGATCATTCGTTCGCGCAATTTGCTGTGGAATCTCACCTCGTAGCTCGCGTACAACGATTACTTGTCGCCGTAACGCTCACAAGTTCCCTTATCTTGCCCACTGCCGTATCTGCTCGATACGTGCAGATTGAGGGAACCAAGTGTCCTAAGGTTGGTCAGAAACGCACCTTCAAAAAATCG
>VGXN01000123.1 GCA_016873335.1 Phycisphaerae bacterium
ATCCCATAGAAGGAGAAGCGCTCCCACATCTCGACGAAGAACAGAAGGAAGAGCCCTGGCGGTTGCCGCTCCCGATCGGAGGCGTCTTGCGGGAATGCCGTCGGTTGGTTGTTCGGGCTCATCAGGGGCGGAGTCTAAACCCGAAAATGAAAGCGCCGCGCATTGCTGCGCGGCGCTTTGAGTTCTGACAGGATCAGCAGATCGAACTGTTAGTTGCCTGCCTTGAGAATGTCGCGACCTACGATTCCATTGACCGTGAGCATGGCGAAACTGGTCGGACGCATGTCGATCAGCGGGTCGTATCCGGCACCGGCACTGAACCATCCGGCCGGTCCGCAGGGAGTTCCCTTGTGCCACAGACCCTTTGCCTGCGTGGCGATGGAACTGTCCGCGTTGTTTTGCATGGCCGTTCGGGTGTCATCGTTGACCGCTGTGTTCATGGCGCAGACTTGCGTGTGTCCGTCGATGAAGAGGCAAGCGGGCGCGGAGTTGTACGCCTCGTTGAAGAGCCAACAGCGCGGGGTCGCGAAGTTGCCGTTCAGACCAGGCGCCTTGCCGCGGTTCTGCAGCCAGAGTTTCTCCAGCATCAAGACCTTGAGTTCAGGGTTGTTTGCCAAGCCGAATGATGGCGACTTGTATCCTCCCGGACCGGCCTGATTTGGTCGTCCCCACGCCTGCGAGTTTGTTTGTTTGCTGCTGAACACGCCAGGAGCCAACATGTTGGAAGGGCTCCAGATATAGGTCGGAAATGTGAGGAACTGGGGGTTCGTTGGATTGGGCGTGTACTCGCCCTCGTTTTCAAAGCCGTACTCGCACGCGAGTGTGCCAACTGTGTCCTTCGGGGCGTAAAAGACCTTGTCGTAGAAGCGATAGTTCAGATAAGAGTTGAAGGCCTTGGTGTTTGGCATCTGATACGCGCCGAAGCAGTTGGTGTATGGGTTGGTGCCCGTTGTGCCGGTTCCACCGGAGCCAGGGGCAGCAAAGGTGAAGGCCTCAAGCACTGGCCAGTTGCCACACTGGCCAACGCCCTGGGGGCAAAGCGCGCCAGCGATCCAGTAGCCCCAAAGACCTCCGCCTGTGTCAAAGCCGAGCAACTGCTGCGAGGGGCATGCCACACTTGTAACGTAAGTCTGGCAGACTCCGCCGACCAATCCTGCATCATCAGGCATCGCCGTAAAGTGGCGATCCGACCAGTCGGCAGCGTAGGCCATGTTCGCGGCCTTCATGTTGTTCAGGTTGCCGATGGACTGAGTGATGAGCGCCGCATCGCGCGCGCGACCGAGCGCTGGCACCAGAATTGCCAACAGCAGCGAGATGATGGAAACCACCACGAGCAGTTCAATGATCGTGAAGGCACGGCGGTTTGCAGAAATCTTCATATGTTCTTGATCCTTCGAAGTGACTTGGAGGAGGTATTCCTCGCCAACACGAGATCATACGGGAGCGAGCATCGGAGTATGCTCCCACGAAGAAAATATCGGCGGCACGGCCTGCCGATGATGCAGCCGCAAAACATCAAGGTAGCCAGCGTGTCCGAACACCCGTCACCCCTCATCGTCGCGACATGGAGTTTTTCGGCACGGGGCTGCAGGAAGGCGTTCCAAGACTTGACGACGGGAAGCAGCGCACTCGATGCCGTGTGCAGCGTGGCGCGCGAGGCGGAGGCGGACCCCACGATTGATTCCGTAGGGTTTGGCGGACTTCCCGATGCGACGGGGAAGGTGACGCTCGATGCGGCGGTCATGATCGCGCCCGAGCGATGCGGGGCGGCCTGCGCGGTGGCGCGCCATCTCTTCGTGACCGATCTCGCGCGGAAGGTGATGGAGCGCACCTCGCATGTGATGCTTGCCGGTGAGGGCGCCGATGCCTTCGCCGATGCGATGGATATGCCGTCGACCGATCTTCTTTCACCCGCGGCAGCGCAGGCTTGGCGGCGCTGGCGCGTGGGCGAGCCGATCGGGCGACCTGTCGATGCTGGGCCTTCTTCGGGACAGTTGTTCTCGTCCCACGCAGCCTCGGCACGCGCGCACGCGCCGGCGCGTCATCCCATGGAACGCGAGACACCACACGACACGGTCGGTGTGCTTGCGATCGACCGCGCGCGTGCGCTTGCGGGCGCGTGCTCGACGAGCGGAATGCCGTTCAAGTTGGCTGGTCGGGTCGGCGATTCGTCGATCATCGGACATGGACTGTATGTGGATCCCGAGGCGGGCGGCGCAGTCGCCACGGGAAGTGGCGAGATGGTGATGGGCGTGAACGGCTCGTTCCTCGCCGTGGAGTGCATGCGCCGCGGCGCGACACCGAGCGAGGCAGTGCACGAAGTGCTGGCGCGGATTGAGCGGCGTTTTCGCCCGCAGTCGCATCAGCAGGTGGCGCTGATCGCGCTGAGCCGCACGGGCGAGTGGTCGGCTGGCGCGCTGCGCAGCGGGTTCATCGTGAGTTGCGCACAGGCCAGCGGAACCGAGATGCTGCAGCCGCAGTTTGTCATGCATCCTGAAGAGGCGGTCGATGGACCGCATCCCGCCGATGCAGGAGGAAAGTCATGAAGCTCTATACACGCACAGGTGATGATGGAACGACGGGACTCTACGGTGGCGGACGGGTGATGAAGCATCATCCGCGCATCGAGGCGTATGGCACCGTGGACGAGTTGAACTCCTGGCTCGGGTTGGGCGCCGCCGCGTGCATGGTGGACCATCCGGTGGAAGCGCGTATGCGCGAGATTCTCCTGCAGTTGCAGTCACGGCTGTTTGATCTTGGCGCGGATCTTGCCACGCCTGCGGGCGCACCGACCGAGGCGCGAGTTCACCGGATCGGCGAACGCCACATTCAGGAGTCGGAGCGTTTCATCGACGAGGTGGATGGTGCAAACGAGGCGATTCGAACGTTCATCCTGCCCGGCGGCAGTGAACTTGCCTCGCGTCTGCATGTGGCGCGAACGGTGTGCAGGCGGGCTGAGCGGCTGCTCGTGTCGCTGCACGGCGATGAACCCATCGGCGGCGAGCCCATTCGCTATCTCAATCGCATCGGGGATCTGCTGTTCGCGATGGCGCG
>VGXN01000124.1 GCA_016873335.1 Phycisphaerae bacterium
CCGGCAGCGGCACCTGCACCGTCAATGGCGTGATCAACAAGACCACGGGATTGATCCTGCTCGCCGTCGTTGCGGGCGCGGTTTCGATTCCAGTCACGAAGGCATATCCCGCATCGCTCATGGTGGCGTTCATCGTGTCGCTGCTCGTGTCGATCGCATCGATTTTCCTCGTGCGACGTTCGCCCCGCATTGCAGCGACGATTGCCGTGCTGTACTCGGTCGCGCAGGGCTATGTGCTCGGCGCGCTTGGCATGATCCTGCAGAACGTGCTCGACCAGCAGGGCATCCAAGTTCCCGGCGGCATCGCGCTGCAGGCGTTCCTCATCGTGGTCGGACTGATGGTCGCCATGCTCACGCTCTTCCGCTTCGGCATCCTGAAGGGGGGTGCGATGTTCACGGCGGTGCTCTCCGTGGCAACGCTCGGGATCTTGTTCACCTTCCTGATCGCGATGATCATGGGATTCTTCGGCGTCGACATGTCGTGGTTCTCGCTGCAAGGTGCGCAGTCAGGCGGCAATGCGGCGTTGTTCGGACTTGGCATCAATGCCGTGGTGCTCATCGTCGCCGCGCTCTGGATGGTGGTGGACTTCCGCCAGATTCAGGATGCGGTGGCTGCGGGTGCGCCTTCGTCGATGGAGTGGTACCTCGCGTTCGGTCTCGTTGTGACCCTCGCGTGGGTGTACCTCGAGGCGTTGAAACTGGTCTTCCGTCTCGCGCAGATGTTCGGCAGCCGCAAGTAAGGGCGAATGAACCTGCATCAACCTCAAAGCGAGGTTGTCACAGCGCGGACTGCCGCGTGAAACTTGCTGCGCAGACCTGATCTTCAGGTGCTCGAGGGCGTGTCGTCGATGTCGACGTCCGCCTCGAACGGCTCGCGGAGATCGACGCAGATGTCGATCCCCGCTTCAAGTTTGAAGATCAGGTGCGCGGCGTACGACATCTCGACAGGGTGGTCGTTGCCGAAGCGGCGTGCCACCGTGCGGAAGATGTCGGTCACTCGCGGTGCGATGCACTCGATGATTCGCCGATCCTGGCTTTGACGGAAGAGTGCGTAGTAGCCGTCGCCGAGATAATCAACAGACAGGTCGCCGTCCATGGTCGATCCTCCTGCGCGGGAATGTACTTCCGCCACACATTCCGCAAGAGGTGTGCCAACATTTTTCGTGGCGCGTCGCGCGCCGCCCGCCACTTGGCCCGCCGACTCGACGGCGGAGGCGTTCAACCCGAACCGAACTCGCGGCGGAGCGCATCGCCGTGCTCGTCGAGTCGAGGCGGTCGGCGGCGTGAAGTCGCCACCTCGAAGTCGCTCATCTTGATCGGCGTGTTTGGAACGCTCGCGCCCGGCATCTGCGGGTCGTCGATGGGAATGATCATGTCCCTGGCACGAAGTTGCTCCATGCGGACCATTTCGGGGATCGTCTGAATGACAGCGCAGGGAACCCCCGCGCTGTGGAGGGCTGCGATCCAGTGGTGCGCGGGGGCGGTGCGCAGCGTGGCGGTGACTTCCGCATCGAGCGCATCGATGTTCGCGAGGCGGTCGGCATTCGTCGCAAACCTTTGGTCGACAGAGACTTCGGAGCGTCCGATCGCCATGCACAGACCACGAAAGAGTTCGTCGTTCCCGGCCGCGATGACGATCCAGCGATCCGCGCACTCGAAGGCTTGGAAGGGGGCGATGGACGGGTGTCGGGTACCACGCGGCTTCGGATCGGCGCCGGCGGCGGTGTGTGCGGTGATGGCAGCTTCCAAGAACGCCACCTGCGAGTCGAGCATCGCCACGTCGACCATGCAGCCCCGTCCTGTGGTCGCCCTTCGGTGGACCGCGCTCACGATGCCAAGCGCCAGATAGAGCCCCGCAACGAGATCACCGATCGACGCGCCGACGCGGACGGGTGGCGCCCCCGGGTTTCCCGTGATGCTCATCATCCCGCTGAGCGCCTGAGCGATGATGTCGTAGGCGGCGTTCTTGGAGAGGGGACCCGTGGCACCGAATCCCGACACTGCCGCATAGATGAGTCGCGGGTAACGCCGATGAAGGACTTCCCACGAGTAGCCGAGCCGAGCGAGCGTGCCTGGGCGGAAGTTCTCCACGAGCACATCTGCTTGTGCGAGCAGGGTTTCGAAGGCAGTGCGATCCTCTGCGCGGGTGAGGTCGAGTGCGATCGATTCCTTGTCGCAGTTGACGCTTGCGAAGTACACGCTGTGCCCGTCCACATGCGGGCCGAACGCGCGCGCATCGTCGCCGCTGCCGGGGCGTTCCACCTTGATGACTCGCGCGCCGAGCGAGGCGAGCGTGGAAGTTGCGAAGGGTGCAGCAAGAACGCGCCCAAGGTCGACAATGGTCAGCCCGAGCAGTGGTGCGCCCGATTGCGGTGAGGGCATCACGAGGAAGAATAGGTCGGTGGCGCAGGTGACTGCGTGCACCGAGTCGGTAGTCTGTATGCGCAGGCCTGTGGCGGAATCGGCAGACGCAGCGGACTTAAAATCCGCGGAGTTCACGCTCATCTGGGTTCGAGTCCCAGCGGGCCTACTTGCGGCGGCTGTTTATCGGATCCAGACGGAGGACCCATGGCACCGATGCACCGCACCGTCGGTTGCAATCGCTCGGTTGATTCGTATCCTCTCCCCTCTATGAGTGGCTGGTTCACGGAGTTGCCGCGGCGGGGAAAGCAACTGATTGCAGTTGCGGTCGACTTCGTGATCTTCGCGGGCGCGATTTGGGCTGCGCTGGCGCTGCGGCTCGACACCCTTTTCCCAGAGGCCGTCGCCGACAAACTCCTGCGCATCATGCTTGTGGCTGGCGCAGTTGGCGTTGCCTGTGCATGGGGATGCGGTCTCTACCGTGAGATCACCCGCTACATCGGACTGCTCTTTGCTGTGCGCGTCGCTGCTGCGGTCACGCTTGCCACGCTTCTCGTTGGATTCCAGTGGTTCATGGCGGACCGAGGTGAGGGTCTGCCGCGTACCGCGCTCATCAGTTTCTGGCTGATGACGCTGATCGCCGTGGGCGGCGCCCGCGCTGTTGCGCGAACGTTCCTGCGGTTCGCCA
>VGXN01000125.1 GCA_016873335.1 Phycisphaerae bacterium
AAGCGCCGACCACACAAGATGCAGCGGACGTGCAAGGATGTAGGCGCCCGCACGCTGGATGCTCTCGACCGCATCGCATCCATCGCATGCGACGGCTGGCGCAAGAAGGACGGCACCGATGAGCGCCGCAGCGGCCACGACTGCCGAGAGCATCGCGCAGACGAGCGCGATTGGCATCAGAATGGCCGCAATCATGTTGATGAGTGGCACGCTTGTCAGCCAACCGATGAGCAGCGAAGGCAGCAGCAGCACACCCACAAGCACGGCCGCAAAGATCGGCGCGCAGATCAGCGACGTGACGCGCGGACGGATGAAGGTCCCCGCATCTGCGACCGTCCACGCATGCCCCGCGAGATCACCCGCGGACATTCTGCAGAGGAGGCCACCGCCCCAGCCGAGCACCGTCACACAGATCAGCGCGAAGAAGCAGGTGAATGCAGGCGCGGCGTTCCAAGATGCCATCGGAATCTCGACCGCAAGGGCATGCAGCCCCCGTACGGCTTCGCCAAACTGAAACTGCAGCACCGCGGCGGCAGTGCGATAGGTCTCTGTCCGCACGGCCTCATGCAGCGCCTCAAATGGAAGGCGCGGACGCGCGGCAGCGATCATGCTCATCTGTGAGGCGAAGCGCGCCGCCCCGCCCGCCTCCGTGCTGCGCACATCTTGCGCAGCGACGAGCATCTCTTCCAGTTCCTCAAGCGTCGCCGTTGATGCTGCCGCACGCATCGCAGCGGGAAGTTCAGGCACGATCACGCTGCGGACGGCTTCCAGATCGCTCACCAGTGCCCCCTCGCGCATCGACCCAGCAAGCAGTCCCGCGGGTGGCGCGGTCGGCTGCGCGAATCCGTCCCACACGCGCCCAGCAGCGACGACCGTCAACAGCAGTACGAATGCAAGCGCGAGGCGCGCCGGGCGAAACCCAGCGGGAACGGATCCGAAGATCCGCATCGAGGGAAGGATCGCAAACCAGTCGACTTCCCGCACCCGACCGAGCGTGCGTCGTGTGCGCGCAGCCTCATCTGGAGAACGCGACCCTTCCATGCTCCTCATCTTCCCATGAACCGCGTATTCCTGCACGGCGTTCCCCCCAACCCCTTAGCATCGCGGCTCCAGTGCACAAGGATGACATCAACGCCGTGCTGGAGTGGGTCGATACGGAACGCCCAGCCGCCATCGACCGACTCTGCGAGTTTCTCCGCATCCCGAGCATCAGCGCGGACCCCGCGCAGAAGGCGGAGGTTGCGCGCGCCGCCGAGTGGGCATGCCATCAACTTCGTGCGGCTGGTTTGAACGCCGCAGTCCGTCCTGCGAAGGGACACCCGATGGTCGTGGCGAGGCATGAAGGACCGCCCGGCTACGACGGACCAACGCTTCTGTACTACGGGCACTACGACGTGCAACCGCCTGATCCGATGGAACTGTGGCACAGCGGACCGTTCGACCCTGTTGTGGTGGAAGGTCCGCGGGGACCTCGCATCGTGGCGCGCGGCGCAGTCGATGACAAGGGTCAGGTGATGTCCTTCATCGAGGCATTTCGCGGTTGGAGCAAGGTGCATGGCACGCTTCCCTGCCCCGTGACGGTGCTGCTCGAGGGCGAAGAAGAGTCGGGAAGCGAAAGTCTCGAACCATTTCTCGAAGCCAACCGCGATGAACTTCGTGCCGATGCCTGTGTCGTTTCGGACACCGGCATGTGGGATGTGGCGACGCCCGCGATCACGACGAGCCTCCGCGGACTTGTCTATCTCGAAGTGACTGTGCATGGACCAGACAAGGATCTGCACTCTGGCATGTACGGCGGTGCCGTGCCAAATCCTGTGCAGGTGCTCGCATCGATCATCAGCCAGTTGCATGATGCGGATCGCCGCATCACGGTGCCTGGCTTTTACGACGGCGTTCCAGAACTCCCCGCACGCGTGCTCGACCAGTGGCGCGCGATGGGCTTTGATGAAGGCGAGTTCCTCGGCAGCATTGGGCTTGCCAGTGGCTACGGCGAACGCGGGCGGAGTCTGCTTGAACGAACGTGGAGTCGACCGACCTGCGACGTGAACGGCATCTTCGGCGGCTACACGGGCAAGGGTGCGAAGACGGTCATCGCCGCTCACGCCACGGCGAAGTTTTCGTTTCGGCTGGTCGGCTCGCAGGACCCGCAGCGCATCAGCAAGTCCGTGCGGGAGTTCTTCGAATCGCGGCTGCCCGCAGGCTGCACTGCGACGTTCACCGAGCACGGGCTCTCGCCGGCTTTCGTCGTGCCCGACTCATCGCCGATCCTTGCGGCGGCAGAACGCGCCCTGCAGCGTGTGTATGGCAAGCCGCCGCTGCTGATCGGTTCGGGCGGCAGCATCCCCGCGGTCGGTGCGCTGCAGCGAATCGTGGGCGTTCCGGCGCTGCTGATGGGATTCGGTCTCGATGACGATTGCGTTCACTCGCCCAATGAGAAGTTCGAGGTGGCGTGCTTTGTGGGCGCGATCCGCAGCCATGCTGCACTGCTTGGTGAAGTCGGACGCATGCGCCGCTGAGGAAGCGAGGGAGATCTGCGATGCCTCGACAGCCACACCCGCTGATCGCCCTCGCATCTGCCGCACTGACCGCCATCGCAGCGACTGCAAACGCGCAAGTCACCATCACACTCGATCAGTTCGGTGTCGGCGGCTGCTTCCGCAGCGGGGATGTCGTTCCCATCCTGTTGTCCCTGCAGACGGCAACGCCGGAACCCGTCTCGGTGGAGATCGCGTGGGAGTTGCCAAACAACAACGGTGATGTGGCGCAGCACTCGCGGGTGGTGGTGTGCGATCCGGGACAACCTCGGCGCGTGTGGCTCTACGGTCGTGTCCCAAACTCGCCCGATGAGTCGTCCGCCATGGAGTCGATCTCGACGGTGCGCGCGTGGGAGCAGAAGGACGGGCGGCGCGGCGCGGAACTGGGCAGCGCACGCATCGCACCAAACGCTGCTGGGAAGCCGGCCCGCTGTGTCAGTCGCCTGAGCGGTCTGATTGGCATCATCGGAAGCGGACGCATGGGACTGGATGCGC
>VGXN01000126.1 GCA_016873335.1 Phycisphaerae bacterium
CATCAAGCCCTGACGTCCACAATCAGTCCGGCTGCACCATCTTGTCTGTCTGCACCACGCGCTCGTAGGTGGGTGCATCCACATGACCAAGCGCAAGCGCCGCCTCCTTCAGAGTCAGCCCATGATGGTGGGCGTGCTTTGCGATGGCACTCGCCTTGTCGTAGCCGATGTGTGGAGCAAGAGCAGTCACCAGCATCAGCGACTTGTGCAGCAGGTCCGCCACACGCCGGGTGTCCACCCCGATTCCTACGGCACAGAACTCGCGGAACGCATCGCAGGTTCCCGTGAGCAGTTCACATGATCGAATGAAGTCGAGCGCGATCACCGGCTTGAAGACGTTCAGTTCGAAGTTGCCTTGGCTGGCGGCGGTCAAGATCGCCTGGTTGTGCGCCATCACCTGAACGCACACCATCGTCATGCTCTCCGACTGCGTTGGGTTCACCTTGCCCGGCATGATGCTGCTGCCTGGCTCATTTTCAGGGATCACCAGTTCGCCGATGCCGCAGCGCGGACCACTCGACAGCCAGCGCACATCGTTGGCGATCTTCATCAGTCCCGCGGCGAGCGATGCGATGCAGCCATGCACCACAGCCACGTTCTCATGCCCCGCGAGCGCCTGAAACTTGTTCGGCGCACTCGTGAAGGGAATGCCCGTGCGCGTCGCAAGTTCCGCACTGACACACTCGCCGAATCCAACGGGTGCGTTCAGCCCCGTGCCGACCGCAGTGCCACCGATCGCGAGCTGTTGTATGAGCGGCAGCGTCGTGCGGATCGCGGCGGATGCCGTGTCGAGTTGGGCGACCCATCCACTGAAAACCTGACCGACCGTGAGTGGAACAGCGTCCTGCAGGTGGGTTCTTCCGACCTTCACGATGTGGGCGAACTCCCGCGACTTCGCATCAAGCACATCGCGGAGCCTGCCGACCGCAGGCAGCAGATTGCGCTCGACCTCGAGCGAACAGGCGATGTGCAGGGCGGTCGGGAATGTGTCATTCGACGACTGACTCATGTTCACATCGTCGTTTGGGTGAACAGGTTTCTTGCTGCCGAGTACGCCACCCGCGATCTCGATCGCGCGATTGGAGATGACCTCGTTCACATTCATGTTGGTCTGCGTACCCGACCCCGTTTGCCAGACCTTCAGTGGAAAGTGCGCGTCAAGCTTGCCGGCGATCACCTCATCGGCAGCCGCAAGGATCAGATCGCGCTTCTCCGCGGGCAGTTTTCCAAACGCATGATTCGCCACCGCGCACGCGCGCTTGAGCATCGCCATGGCGATCACCGCCTGTCGCGGCATCGGCTCGCCAAAGGGGAAATGATGCAGGCTGCGCTCCGTCTGCGCTCCCCAGTAACGGTCGGCGGGCACATCGATCTGCCCCATCGCATCGGACTCGCGGCGGGTGGCTGTTGAAGTCGTTGTCATGGGGCGCTCCTTTGCGGTGCCAGAGAGTGACCGCAGAGTCTAGAGCGCAGAAGGAACGACGAACCCGCGATCGTCAGTTCTCGTCAAGGGCTGGACCGAGCGGATCCCACACAAGTTTGCGGGTGTTCCAGTCGCCTTGCGGTGTGCTCGGGTCACGGCTGCCCACCGAGTTTGTCGTCGCTTCCGTGTTGAGCACCCACCCAACATGCCCATCCACGAACGCGATATGACCGCCATCGAAGTGCCGCGCCGCAAAGCGCTTCCAATCGGCGCACTGCCGCTTCACATCGTGGCCGAAGTGCACATCCGATGTCGGCAACTCCTTCGGATTCGCGCGCATCTCAACCATCATGACCGTTGCATCGGTGCGCGGAATCTGCACGAACCGCATCAGTCGATTGGGTGAGAACTCGGGATCGCCCGAGTTCGCAAGCAGCGTGTTGTTCATCTGACTGTTCGGCACGTAGTTGAAATAGAACTGCCGTTGAACCCCATCGGACCCAGAAGACCCATACCCCCATGGCGCCGCAGACTCGGGCTGCGCGCCCGGGTCCACAAAGATCGACTCGCCCTCGCCACCAAACGGAACATTCTGTTGCGCGACGAATGCGTCCTCAGTGATCTGTGAGTAGGGTCGCTGATCCAGCAGCGGCGGGATCGCGTTCGCCCAGTACGTGCGCTGCGCCAGATTGATCGGCATCGAGTCCGCGTCCTCCAATCCTTCCCACGGTAGGCACTCCTTGTTGGCATTGGCCCACATCACGGTGCCCTTCCCCCACTGCTTCAGGTTGGACTGGCTCTTCGCTGCGAACCCCGATCGTCGCACCATCCCGACGCCAGGCACAAGAATGCCGATGAGCACGACGATGATGCCGATGACCACGAGCAGTTCCACCAGGGTGACGCCGCCTGTGCGCCGCAAGGCACTTGATGTGTGCCGTATCGCTGTCACGACCCCCGCGATGCTAGCACTGCAGCGAGGTCGATGACATCCACGATGCCGCTGTCATTGATGTCAGCCGCCGCATCGTTCATGCCTTACGCGTTTTTTTGCGATCGAGTCGAGGCGCTGACGAGCAGCATCTCAGCAGAGAGCCCGGGTCCGAACGCCAACGCGACGACGGGGCCCGCTGCTCCACTGCGGACGAGCCGCTCAAGAATGAAGAGCAGTGTCGCGCTGCTCATGTTGCCGAAGTCGCGGAGCACGCTTCGGCTGACATCGCCCGCATCGGCGGGCAAACCGAGTGCGTTCACCACCGAATCGATCACGCGTGGCCCACCGGGGTGAATCGCCCATGCAGCGATCGATCCACGGCAGAGCCCATGTGCCGCAAGGCAAGCGTCGATCCACGGAGGCAGCGCCCGCTCAATCAGTGCTGGCACTTCGGCGGACAACTCCATCATGAACCCGTTGTCACCGACCTCCCATGTCATCGCCTTGTCCGATCCCTCGATCACCAGTGAATGCGTGTCGATGATCGCTGTCGGTGCTTGCGCTGGAGCGTGCTGGTCCTTGGGGGACGAAGCTATGACGACCGCCGC
>VGXN01000127.1 GCA_016873335.1 Phycisphaerae bacterium
TCACCGCCGCCATTTGCCCGCGCTTGAGCTTCAGGTCGTCTGCGGTCTTTGGACTCATCAGCAGCGCGTTGTCCCACGTGATCTTGGTGACAGGGTCCGGCAGTTCCTGCATCCAACTGATGCAGCCGAAGCGCCCATCCCACACCTTCATGTCGCGGAGGAACACAACTTCCACGCCCTTTGCTGAATCGCACTCCCATGCACATCCAGTGAGCGTCTTCGCAATCTCCGCCGCGCGCATGGGCGGCGCGGAGACGACAGGCAGCGCCGACCCTTCCACGAAACCGCGGTCGAGCGTCTTGCGCCAAACCTCTGCGAACGCGGGGCCGCCCGCACTCGCGCTCGCGAGTGACTCGTGGGTGCTCTTGACGAGCGACTCGCCATCGCATGGACCGTCGCCCACGAGTTCCGCGAGCAGTTCATCGACGCTGCGTCCGCCCTGCCCTTGCCCGAGCATCGGCAGGATCAGCGGCTGCTGAACGGCGATCGTTCCATCGAAGCTTCGCGTGTCCGACCAGCACTCGAGGAAGTGTGCCTGCGGGATATGCCACGTGATGGCCGGGTGCCGCGCGGTTTCATCCGCATGCAGCCCGAGGTGAACGACCCGCGCCACCTTCTTGAGCGCGCCAGCGAAATCGCAGTCCGCAGGTGCCGCGTACACCGGGTTCACACCAAGAATGAACAGCGTGTCGACTTCGCCCGCTTCCATCGACTTGCACAGCGCCTGCATCGCCGGCATCGATGCGGTCTGCATCTCCGCGAGCAGCGTGACAGTTGATCCTTCGTTGCCGAGCGCACGGTTGATGGCCGCGACGAGCGCGTGCGTTGCCTCGCAAGCGGTCGCACCGGCGGTGACGACGGAGCGTCCGCGGTTCGCCTTCAGGTCCGCGATCAGCGCATCAAAGACCTTCTGTCCGCGACCCTCGCGCAGTGCGCTTGCCGCAGCACTCGAGTTCGCCGCCGACAGCGCGGCACGAAGTTCTGCGGAGTCACTGCCCACACCGACCGCTTCAGCGATGATCGATGCAGCCACATGCATGAAGGCAAGGCGCGTCGCGATGCGCTCATCCGCGCACATGCCAGTCGACGTGAGTCCTTGCTCGACCACATATAAGCGAGCCACTTCCTGCGCCTTCGGATCGGCTGCATCGATTGAGCGTCCGACTGCCCAGCGCTTCGCCCACTGCGGCGCGTCGGGGCTTCCATAGAGGAAGTCGTCGCCGAGCGACACGATCACTTTCGCCTTGTCGAACATGGGCAGCACGCGCATCGGCGCGCTGAACGCAGCTTCCGTTCCGACGATCGCGTTGTCGCGCCCCAGCGACTCCCACTCCACGATCGTTGCCTTTGGGAACGCAGCACGCACGCGCGCCATCGTTGCCGCGTGCGTCGGACCGCTCGCCGCGCCACACAGCACTGCAAGCCCCTGCCCGCCCTTCTGCTTCAGTTCGCGTGAGGTGTTCGCAAGGAACGTGACGAATGGTTCGTAGGAAGACCCAATCCCCTTCGACAGCACCTGACGGCTGCGCTCAGGGTCGTACAGCGACAACACCTGCGCCTGCGCAACGGCCGAGATGCCCGCTCCACCCCATGGATGCGCGGGATTCGTGTCCAGTTTGATCGGTCGTCCGTCATAACTCTTCACAAGCAGCGGCTGACCGAAGCCCGCGAAATCCCATGAACTGCAGTAGGTCACGGGCACACCCGGGATTCGATTGGCGGGCTGGCTCGCCGCGG
The DNA here is from genome assembly GCA_016873335.1 of Phycisphaerae bacterium. GTDB lineage: Bacteria > Planctomycetota > Phycisphaerae > Phycisphaerales > SM1A02 > F1-60-MAGs104. The sequence goes on from VGXN01000127.1 coordinate 1,738, forward strand.
GAACGATCTTCGTCTCTGGCCAACGGCGGCATCCTGCGATGCCAAGGCCGGCGAGCGCGAACGATGCGCCCATCACCTTCAGGAAGGTGCGGCGATCATCTGCTGGAACATGCTCCGAAGCTCCATCTGGGAACTCTCGGTGCATCCAATCGCGAAACTCAGGCGATCCCGTGAGATCGTCAACGCTGCGCCAGTAGGTCTTCTTCATCGATGACATGTCGAGCAGTTCTCGCTGGGATTGATGTGGTATTGCGTGGCGAGCGCCTCGCGCTCTTCGCGAGTCATTTCCGTGCGCTGATCCCACGCGAGATTGGTGATTTGTGAGACAGGACGGAGTCGATCGATCGGATCACGGTGGCATTCGAGGCACCAACCCATCGCAAGCGGCGAGTGGCGGTAGACCACTTCCATCTGGTCCACGCGTCCGTGGCACTCCACACAACTGACGCCGCGGTTCACATGTGCGGCATGGTTGAAGTAGCTGTAATCGGGGAGCTTGTGCACCTTGACCCACTCGATGGGAAGTCCTGTTTCATAGGAACTGCGGACCTCCGCAAGCTTCGGACTCTCGCGGTGAATCTGCGTATGGCAATTCATGCAGGTTTGCGTGGGAGGCACCGCCGCGAACGAGGTTCGCTCAACCGTTGTGTGGCAGTAGCGGCAATCCAACCCAAGTTTGCCGACGTGAGTGGCGTGGCTGTAGGGAACGGGCTGCGTTGGCATGTAGCCCGCATCAATCGTCTTCGGGCTGAACCCATAGGCGACGACGAGAACCGCATAGAGGGGCATGATCGCGCCCGTCACGAGGATGAACGGCAGGATGTTGTTCGTCCAGCGGGGAAAGAGAAATCGGCTCATGGTTCGATGATGCGGGAGGCGTGGGCTGAGGTGGTCAAAGGGGCGTGGAAGGAGAGGTTCACAGGAGCTTTACTTTGTGATTTTTTTCACAATGTTTTGGTTGAAATGAATGTTAGGGGGCGCGTGGTTGTGTCGCAACGAATGCCAAGCCTGCGAGCAAGTGGTGGCAGCGTCCTTCGACGCCGAACGGCGAGCGGCGAAGTCCATCCGAAGAGGGCGCAGCCCCTGGTTGGTGGTGAACACTTCGATCGCGCAGTTCATGATGCCGAAACGCCCTATAACCAGATGCCATTGATAGAGTTTTTGCCGCTAAAGTGACATATCAGATCTTGCCTATGGCATGGAGGGCA
>VGXN01000128.1 GCA_016873335.1 Phycisphaerae bacterium
GTCCTTGTTTCGAGGACCGTAGGACTTTCCCCGACCACGGTAGAACGACGCTTCCGCACCGAGGAGCCCCGGCTCCGTGTCCGAGTCTCGCCAGTCCACGATTGCCTGCGCAGTGTCCATGCCCATATCGCGGATATTCATCAGCTGCACCTGATTCAGCAGATTGATGTTTGCTTTGGAGTGCTCATCGAGCGGTCCTGCGATCTCGACCCGTGCGAGCGTATGGCGAATGTCCCAGATTCCCGTTTCGAGTTCGCCGTAGGAGTTGTCCTGCAGTTCGGTGATGAGCGCCAGCGCATCCTCGGGATCAGGGTTCTCCGTGTGATACTCCATGATCGCGATCATCGTTTCGACTCCCGCGCGCGCACACCACCGCGCCTGCAGTCGCGCGATCACCTGATGGCCCATGCTCGCCTGACGGAATGACACCACTTGAAGTCCAGCGGCAAGTGCCGCCGCGATGGCGACTGCCCAGATGACGATGACGAGCACCGCGCCTCGGCGACTGTGATCGGGCTTGCCGCGGTTCAATTCGAGCCCCCCTGACGCCCGACTCCGCCGGCACCGCCAGCACCTCCGCGTGGGGGGCCGCCACCTGGGCCGCCGCGCCCGCCCGGACCGCCACCTGAACCGCCGCGCCCGCCCGGGCCGCCACCCGGGCCGCCTCGCCCGCCCGGACCGCCTCGCCCGCCCGCACCGCCGCGCCCGTCGAACCCTCCCGAACTGCCGCCTGCGCCACCACCCGAACCAGAGAGGGGCACTCCCGCAGTGGGATCGGCAGCACCGCCAGCGCCTGCGGCGCCAGACGGATCAGCCGCAAGGGCGCCATCCCCGCTGGCACCTGTTTCGTCGGGCGCGGGCGGTTCATACGGTGGTGAAACGCGGTCGATCGGAACGGTCGTTCGCAGCGTCATCAGCTCCCGCATGTCCTCGTAGGGGTCCTCGCCATCTGGATCGCCAGCGGCGAACACCCAGACTCGAAGCGCGTGGGGCAGACCGTATACATCCGAATCCCATGTGTCGAACCAATCCTCGCCATCGAACGCTTCCACGAAGATTCCGAGCACGCCGTCCATGATCGGATCCGCTGTCCCACCACCCTCGTCGTTCTCGTCTGGCACTGGATCGTCGCGCATCCAGAGTGCGCTCCCGCCATCATCGTCCTCAACACGGAACTGGATCTCGTGCTCCAGACCAGACCCCTCAAGCATCTTGTTCCGAACCGGTGCGATCTTTGTGGTGTAGACGCGGAGCGTGCTTCGGAACATCTCGCCGCCCTCGATCGGCGCGGAGACTGTCGATTGTTCGATCACGATGCGGGTGTCAATCAGGTTGTCGCTTCGGATGACCGCCTGCAATTCACGGCGAACGCGCTCAAGAGCCGAGTAGGCACGGAGGTGGGCGGTGAGGCGGACGCGCGCTGTCGCTCGTGCGGCGGCAAGCTGCTGCAGTGATCCGCCGATGGTGCCGACCACGATCACAGCGATGATCCCCGCGATGATGAGTTCCACAAGGGTGAACCCGCGGCGCCCGCGGGCGAAAGAGCCCGCCGACGGGCGGTCGGACCAGCGGCCCGACCGGAAGCCTGCGCAGTGAAGTGGCTTACTTCGCTGCACTTTGGTCTTCCTCAAGAGACTCGAAATACGCCTGACGATCAATCGCCTCGCTCGGACTGCGCTCTGGATCCGGCTCCTCGCCGAGCCGCAGCGCAACACGGGTCGCACATCGGTACTCGCGCCCGAGCGGATCCGTCACGATCAGCAGAACATCGCACGGCATGCCTGGCGGGGCATCCTCAATCTTCATGTCGTACTGAAAGTCCGCATACTTGTAGTCCGGATCAAAGGACGAGAACGCGCCCGATGGCTGATGTTGCCTGTTCCACTCCACTGGACCGAGCGCCACCAGACTGCCGAGCAATTCGTCCATCAGTGCGGCAGCCTGCACGGCATGCTCGCCGCGCTGCTGCGCAGTCAACGACTGCATCGAAAGGGAGATCGCTGCGCCAAGGCCAATCGCCAAGATCACCCCAGCCACAATGACCTCCATCAGTGCGAACGCACGCTGTTCACGCCGATGCGGGATGCGCGCACCGGACTCGTCGCTGGACGGCATCACCAGCGTTCTCCTCGAACTCCGCGCTCCAGATCAACCTGCTCGCGGGAAAATGCCTCGCGCCTGCCTTGCTGCTGCCGCATGGGCGTCATCGCGGATGATGGGAGCGAAACGGTCGCCTCGACAAGATCAGATTCGAGCCTCAGTTCGATGGAGGGGCGTCCACCACCCGGCACACTCGGTGCCATCCAGTCACTCCCAGTCACGGGTTCGCCATCGATGACAACATCCGCAAGGCGGAGCGCCGTCGGTAGATGCACCGAATCACTCATCCAGTCCTGCTTCCACTCTTGGGCTTCTGGAACGTCGCCCGTTGTGCTGAGGGCTGACCCCTTCACCAACAGCGAAAGATCGCCCGACTTCGGATCCTGCCAGAGCGCGACCTGCTGACCAGCGGACGTCGCCTCGCGAAATGCGTATGTGGCAAGCAACTCCTCAACCGCATCGATCGCAGCCTCATGCTCCATCCGCGTCGTGGTCGCCAAGCGCGGCACGACGATCCCGCCGATGATGACCATCACCAAAATGGCGACGATCAGTTCGATCAGAGTGAACGCACGATGCATCAGTCATCCTTCACGTCAAAGATCATGGGGCACAGAGCATCCGCTCACTGTGCGCTGGAAATGTCCGCATTCTCACCTTCACCACCCGGCTGCTTGTCGGCACCGTAGCTCACGATTTCGAACGGCATGCCGCTGTCGCCTGGCACCTTGATGGTGTAACGCCCGCCCCATGGATCATTGAGCGACTT
>VGXN01000129.1 GCA_016873335.1 Phycisphaerae bacterium
GATGGATCAAATTTTGCGAAGTCGATCCGTCGACGTTTCGGGAAAGTCGGCACTTTTCTAGGCTATCTCAGTCGAATTTGGTCAGGTCGATGCCCTCGTCGATCACATTTTTTCGGGCACGAATCAACCCATCGCCCATGAAGTTGAGCAGGTTCGCCGTGGCGACGGCGTCGACTCTGGCGTCGCGCAAACCTTCGACAACATGTTTCGAGTTGCCGACTCCGCCCATCATGATCAGCGGCATCGTGACGTTCGCCGGCAGATGGTCAAGCATCTCGAGATGCAGACCATTGCCCGTGCCGTCCCGCGCGATCGAGTTCAAGCAGATTTCGCCAATTGGCAATTGTTCGCAAATGTTCGCCACATCGGCAAGCTTGAGACTGGTTAGTTCAAAACCGTTCTTCTTCGTGGCGACAAATTCGGCATTGACATGTTCACAATCGATCGACGCCACGATGCACTGCGCTCCGAACTTCTTTCCGAGTTCGTCGACCAACTCGGGTTGATCATGGATGGCGGTATTGACGACCACTTTGTCCGCACCAGATCGGAGCAGCAGTCGCGCATGTTCGAGTGATCGAATACCACCACCCGCAGCAATTGGCGCAAAACAATCGAGGGTGAGGAGTTTGAGATCTTCGCAAAACTGTTCGATATTGCGGGACTGACGGCTCACATCCAACACGATCAGTTCATCGATCGCCGAACCCACTTCGTTGAAACCGTAGTTTTCCTCGAGCCACTTCAGGTTGCCAACCCGTTGCAGTCGAAAATTTCTCGACAACATAAACGAACCGCTGTCGTAAAGCAGGGTGAATATCAGTCGCTTGGCAGTCATGAATTCAGGAAATTGCTCAAGACCTTCAAGCCGTTTTTCTGGCTTTTTTCGGGGTGAAACTGGGTTCCGAAAACTCTTCCCGATTCGATCGCCGCAACGAAGGGTTGCCCGTGATGCGAGATCGCGTATTTTGAACTGTCGTCGAGAATCTGCATGCAAAAAGAGTGCACGAAATAGAACCGGCTATTGGTTGACAGCCCCTCAAACATCACCATTTCTTTGTCGGCCTGCACGTCACGAAAACCTATGTTGGGAACTTTCAATTGTTGACTTGAAACACTCGCGATCTTTCGGACTTCGTTGTTCACCAATCCGAGACCGTCGGTTAGTCCGTCTTCCGTGCCCGAACGGCCCAAAAGTTGCATGCCAAGACAAATACCCAGGAGTTTCGCTGCGTTTGTATGCAACGCCTCGCCGATCGCCTTGTCAATCTCCGACGAACGAATCGAATGCATCGCGCGATTGAACGAGCCGACGCCGGGAAGAATCAGGGTGTCGGCTTCGGCGATTGAGTTGAGATCTGCCGAAATCATCGGGTCGAAACCCGTAAACTTCACGGCACTCGCGACCGACCACAAGTTGCCCATTCCGTAGTCGATGATCACAACGGTGCCGTTGGCCATAGTTTCAGCCTATTTACCTAATGGTGAAAGTTTGTCGCCATCTTCCGTGCCGTTTTTCAAACAGATTTTTGTTGACCCACTTGTCTAAAACAGTGTCGAATTCGGCGGGCGACATTTCGTAGTAGTCGAGATACAGATCAATGAACTGCTCGGGATATTTGCCGTCAAAAAATTTGACGAGGTTGATCGCCTGGTTTCTGTCCATGGCGCCACGGCGAATCTCGATTCCCGCGTCCTGGGTCGCCCGACCAAAACCGAACTTCAGATACATCATGTAGGCGTGCAGCGAGTAGAGGGCCTGGTCGTTCTGGGCGAAGTTGGTGAAGGTTCCCGTGTTCGTGTCGGCGGCCTCGGTCAATCCGCACCTTTCTTTGGCCACCAAATAGTTTCGGTATGGATTCCAGTTCTCGAAATATGACCAGTGGGTGATCTTCAATTGGTTGTCGCCGATTTCTTCTTCGGTCGGAAACCTGAAAAATGTGAGGGCCTCATCCGTCAGTTTCGCCTCTTTGAACACCAAGTCCTGGCCACCTTCGAGGTAGACCTTGCGCATGAAGTCGATGCCGTAAAACGGAACATTTTTCAGCGCCGTTGAACCGCCGTACTCTGTCTCACCCTCTTCGCCATAAAAAATCAGCGAGAGATTGAATTTGGCCGCCATCTTGAGCGGCACGGTTTGGATCGCAATCAACCACCCGAAGTACGGGAAACCTTTGTGGATAAATCCAAACTTGTTGAGCGTCCGGAGCACGTTGTCCGCACAACTGACCTGAATGTGGTCGTAACCGCTGGCGATGAAGTTCTTCAAATTTTGGTTGCCCAACTCGAGACTGAGCGCGGGGGTCACCGTCACGGTCAGCGGGTGCATTCCGTGATTGTGTTTCAACTGGTATGAAACATACGAGCCGTCCTTGCCACCGCTGACGGGCACCACGCAGTCGAATTGTCCGTGTTTTGAGCGGTGGTGATCGAGAATCTCGGCCAACTCGCGCTGGCGCATCGACCAGTCAAGCGTTTTCTTTTCTTCCGCCCATTGGCATGCGTTGCACCAACCTTTTGCGTCGAAACTGATGCGCGGACGCGTCGACATGTTCAAACAATTCGTGCACCAGAAAACTTCAGCCACGGATGATCAACCTACTTTGTCACCAAGCCGAGAGTCCGCCGTCGACGACCAGGTTTTGCCCGGTCACATAACTGGCGGCATCCGAGGCCAAATAGATGAGCGCTCCCACCAATTCGTCGGCTTGACCCATGCGGCCGAGCGGAACCCGATTCGAGTATCGGCGGTTGAATTCTTCGTTTTGACCGGATGCGATGCCACCCGGCGTCAAAGAGTTGACCCGAATATTGTCTTTCGCCCAGTAAGTGGCGAGAAAACTCGTCAGACCGTTCACCG
>VGXN01000130.1 GCA_016873335.1 Phycisphaerae bacterium
TCTTCGTTCATCGCACACGCGCTGCCGAATGCGTCGCCGACCACCTGCGGATTAGCGGTGATCACCTGTGGGATCACTTGCCAGGTAGCGCCCAAACCCACGCCGCGGTTGTTCGCACCGCCACCGAGCGGCGCACCGTTTCGTGCGGGCGCGTTCCCGCTCGGCGCCTCCGCCTTCCCAGCGCGCACGTTCTGCGCCGAGGCGGACATCACCGCGGCGCACGCGAGCGACGCGGCAACGGCGAGCGACAGCAGCGGCGTTCTGCGAGCAGTAGTTCCTGATTGTCTCGAATGCTTCATGTGCATGCCTTCATCTACGAACGCGCGCGTTCAATCGTTCTCATTCATGCGGCGTTTCCTGCGGAAGTTGCCGCACGGCCGAGTGGCAGTTCGGCTGAGACAAGCGTCTCTTCGCCGAAAGGCACGGAGCCAATAAAGAGCGTACCGCCAAGCGAGTGCACGGTCGCCGCCGCGAGCCCGAATGCGGCATCGGCCGCGGGCACTTCACGGCATCCCGCTTCGTCGAGCGAGTGAATGCGCAGGACGCTTCCGTCGAGCCGTACCACCAAGGTGACATTGCAGCGATCGGCGTCAAGTTTTCGCGCCTTGCCTTGCGATGTGACCCACGCGCAAGCCTCGATCGCCCGCCGCAGAAGTCCAAAAACGATGATTCCCACGGGGCCGGCCGCATAATCCGAAGCCCGCGGGTCGATTTCCACGCGGATTCGCGCGCCAGCCTCGTCGGCGCGCTCCATGAGCGTTCGAACCGTTTCAAGCACGTCGGCGGCAATGGTTCTGCTGCCATCGGGCGTGCGGGCGTTCCATCCGAATCGCTCCGCAGCGGCAGCGGGCGAATCAAGATCCGCACAGATTCCGTCATCCGCATTGGGTCTTGATTCCTCGCTCGGCAGGCGCGCGGCCCACCTTGTTGCGCGGATCGTCGGACCTCCTTGCCATGTTGCATGCCATGCACGGATGTGGGTTTCCTTCATGTGCCCTCCTTCCCCAACAATGTCCGATACCCGCGCGCGCAGGCAAACGGCAGGGGTCAGATTGGCAACATTTGAACGATTGACCGCCAAAAAAATGGCAGCCGTGGTGCATTTCCCCCCTCCGCCCCCCTCAAAGGGAGGGCAGATTGGCCGGATCAGTGGTCAGGCGGGCACCCGCGCGTCCGCGGGCAGCGTCTCAAGCGCATTGGAGATGATCGAATCGGGGCGGATGCCCTCCGCCTCGCCCTCGAAGTTCACGAGCACTCGGTGCCGCAGCGCGGGTAGTGCACAGGCGCGGATGTCATCGCTGGTCACTTGTGCCCGCCCGCCGAGCAGCGCCATCACCTTCGCGCCGAGCACGAGCGTCTGCGCGGCACGCGGGCTGGCGCCGAAGCGCAGGTACTTGTTCGTCATGGGCGTCGCGAACGGACCCTGCGGATGCGTCGCCAGCACAAGACGCACCGCGTAGTCCTGCACATGTGGTGCAACGCGCACATACCGCACCAGCTTCTGATGCGACAGGATCGCGTTCGCATCGAGCACGCGTTCAATCGCGGGGCTCTCGCTCGCCGTCGTGCGATCGAGGATCTCCGACAACTCCTCGCGCGAGCTGTATCCAACTTCCAACTTGAAGAAGAATCGGTCGAGCTGCGCCTCGGGCAGCGGATAGGTGCCTTCCTGCTCGATAGGGTTCTGCGTCGCCATCACCAGGAACGGCTTGTCGAGCACATGCGTCACGCCGCCGACCGTCACGCTGCGCTCCTGCATCGCCTCGAGCAGCGACGACTGCGTCTTCGGTGTCGCACGGTTGATCTCGTCGGCAAGAAGGATCTGCGTGAAGACGGGTCCCTTTCGGAACTGGAAGTCGCGCGCGCCATCGCGCTCGACCACGATCGTTGTGCCCGTCACATCAGCGGGCATCAGATCGGGCGTGAACTGGATGCGGCTGAAGACGAGCGACAGTGCCTGCGACAACGACCGCACGAGCAAAGTCTTTCCGAGTCCAGGAACGCCTTCGAGCAGCGCGTGCCCGTTGGCGAAGAGCGCGATCAGCACGCCATCAACGACCGCTTTGTGACCGACCACCGCCTTCTGCACTTCGCGGCGCACGCGCTGGAAGTCCTGCTGAAAACGCACCGCGTGCTGTTCGATCGTCGCCATCTGCTGGTCGCTCATGGGGACATCGTAAGGCAGCACGAAGGGTTGCCGCGCGCCCACGCGAACGCGCCCACACGAGCGCGCCCACGCGAAGTCCGCAGGCGAAGCCCGTGCACTTGACGCCCGCGCGGGAGGTTCATTACCTTCGCATCGCCGCCGCGGTTGCGACGGCACGCCCTCGTCTGGAGGAATGCGGTGCAAGTCCGCAGCGATCGCGTCACCGTGAGCCGTGTGGGTTCCCATCCCATGCGGCAAGCCGGGTCGACCAGATGAGAAGCGTGGTCATGCCCTCCCTTTGGATCCTGCGCTGAACAGGCTCCGCATGCAGAAAGAGATTGTTCATGTTGTTCCTCATCTCCCGCCGTGGCGCGCTCGCGCCGAAGTTTTTTCTCGCATCCATCACCTCTGCGGCCATCATCGCAGCGGTCTCCGCATCTGCGGCTGATGCGGCACTCGTGGCGACCTTCGACGTCGGCGCCGGCAACAACCAAGCGACGATCCAGATCGATCAGGACGATGGTGATACCTATCTCTATTCCTTCCACTTCGCGAGCGAATCCATCAGCAGTTGGGACGCACTGCTCGCGATCGATGCCGAACTCGATTCGTTCTCGCTCGAGTATCAGACCTATTCATTCGGCGTGTTTCTGACGGGCATCACGATTGATGGCGACCGCGACTACGGCACGGGCGACCTCTGGCCGATCCC
>VGXN01000131.1 GCA_016873335.1 Phycisphaerae bacterium
CGCGACACGCCCGGCTTCACCCCCGACCCGCCGGCGGCGCACGAAGCGTTGCAGTGACGCGCGGCCTCGTCGGCAGCATCGGCACCGCGCTCGTCGTGGTGTACGCGCTTGGTGCGGGTCGGTGGGTGTCGAGCGATCCCGGCTGGTTCCGCTCGCTGGTGCGCCCACCATGGCAGCCGCCCGATGTGGTGTTTGGGTTGATCTGGCCGTACAACTTCGTGATGCTTGCGGTTGCTGGTTGGGCCGTCGCGGCGCGCGACTCGCGCACCGAACACGTCGTGTGGCTCGGCTCGCTCGCACTTAGTGTGGCCGCCGCGCTCACATGGGCGTGGTTGTTTTATGTGCCTCACTCGCTGACGGCCTCGGGGTTCGCCCTTACTGCGGCGACGCTGCTCACGATTCCACTGACGGTGCTCGCGTTTCGCGCCTCGGTGCCGCTCGGTTTCGCGCTGCTGCCCTACCAGGTGTGGCTCGCGGTTGCCACCTCACTGGCCTTCGGCTACGCGTCGCGCAACTAGTTGTTTGCGATTCCATTGCCAACGCGACAGTGCGAGAGGTGCCAGCAAGGGTGAGTCACCGTCATTGGTGACTCACCCTTGTTCGCTATCGATCAGGCGCCTGCTGGCGGCTGCGTCTTCAAGCCGTTCACGATGGTCCGCACCGCCGGTGCCATCTGCTGCACGTCTTGCGGGCTCATTGCGCGTGCCTGGTCTGGCGAGAGGGCGTTGGCCTGCTCAGGCTTCATCCCTTTGAACGCTTCGGTAGGTAGCGCGTTGATCTGCGCGGTGTCGAGCGACTTGATCGCATCGGGAGCGATCGCGCCGAGCTGCTTGGCGTCCACCTGCTTGAGTGCCGTCGCCGGCAGCGCATCGACTTGTGCGGGCTCGAGCGCGGCCATCGCGGTCGGCTTGAGGGCCTCGACCTGGGCCGGTTTCATCGTCGTCATCGCTTCTGGTTCCAACGCCGAAACCTGTTCGGGCTTCAAGCCACCCACCGCAGCCGCCGGCAACGCGGCCACCTGCGTCGACTTCAACTCCGCGATCGCATCCACAGCCAAGGCAGCAGCCTGCGTTGGCTTCATCTGCGTGAGTGCCGTCGCCGGGAGTGCCGCGACTTGTGCGGGCTCGAGCGCGGCCATCGCGGTCGGCTTGAGGGCCCCGACCTGGGCCGGTTTCATCGTCGTCATCGCTTCTGGCGGCAACGCCGAAACCTGTTCGGGCTTCAAGCCACCCACCGCAGCCGCCGGCAACGCGGCCACCTGCGTCGACTTCAACTCCGCGATCGCATCCACAGCCAAGGCAGCAGCCTGCGTTGGCTTCATCTGCGTGAGTGCCGTCGCCGGGAGTGCCGCGACTTGTGCGGGCTCGAGCGCGGCCATCGCGGTCGGCTTGAGGGCCCCGACCTGGGCCGGTTTCATCGTCGTCATCGCTTCTGGCGGCAACGCCGAAACCTGTTCGGGCTTCAAGCCACCCACCGCAGCCGCCGGCAACGCGGCCACCTGCGTCGACTTCATTACCTCGAAAGCCTCAGGTGGCAACTGGCCCGTCTGCGTCGGCTTCATGCCCGCCATTGCCGCTGGCGGCAGCGCCCCAACCTGGGCCGGGCTGAATGCGGCGAACGCATTCGCTGGCAACTGGCCCAACTGCGTTGGCTTCATTGCAGCCATCGCCTCAGGTGGCAGGAGTTCTACCTGACTGGGCTTGAAACCAGTGAAGGCAGCCGGTGGCAACGCCGTGAACTGATTCGGGCTGAGTGCGGTGAACGCATCGGCCGGCAGTTTCGCAACGTCGGTCGGCTTCATGCCAGTGAACGCCGCGGGCGGAACTTTGTCGATGTTCCAACCGCTCAGGCTGCCGATCAGTGCGCCGATGTTGCCGGCGGTTGCGGGCTGCGCAAGCGGTGGCGGGTTCAGCGCCTGCGGTGGCAGGGAATTGCGCTGCTCGGGTGAGAGCGCGGCGACTGCCTCTGGTGTGAAGGCCTTGAACACTCCCGGCGGAATCGCCGCCATCGCCGTGGGCGGCAACGAGCTGACCTGCTGCGGGTTGAGGGCTCGCGCTGCCGTCGGCGGTAGCACTCGAATCTGGCCGGGCTCCATGCCCGCCAATGCTTGCGGCGGCAGTGCGGCCATCTGCGTGGGCTTGAACGACTGCATCGCATCCGGTGGCAATGCCGCGAACTGATCGGGCTTGAAACCCTGCATCGCTTGTGGCGGAATGACGTTGAACTGCGCAACGCGCATGCCCTCCATCGCTTGCGGCGGTACCGCGCCCATCTGTTGTGGGTTGAACGCGGTCATCGCTTGTGGTGGCAGCGCACGGAAGCGATCTTCGTTCAGACCGCCCATCGCGGCCGGTGGCACCGCAGCAAACTGCTCGGGTTTGAAATTCTGCATCATCTGCGGCGGCAGCGCGGCCATGAGCTCGGGCTTGAAGCCCTGCATCGCCGTCGGGGGCAGCACATTGAACTGCTGCGTCTGGATGGCGCCGAACGCCGCCGGTGGCATCTGCCCCAACTGATTCGGGTTCATAACCGCCATCGCTTGCGTCGGCAGTGCCTGCATCTTGGTCGGGTCGAAACCAGCCATCGCCGCAGGCGGCAATTGTTGCATCTTCGACGGATCAAAGACTCGCATCGCTTCCGGCGGAAGCGCGGCCATCTGACTCGAGTTGAATCCGGCAACTGCCGCCGATGGCAGTGCCGCCATCCTCGTGGAGTCGAACGCCGCCATCGAAGTTGGTGGCAACTGCGCAAACTGGTCGGGCTTAAACCCGCCCATCGCAGCCATCGTCAACGCCGCCATCTTGGTGGCATTAAAACCACCCATCGCCTCGGGCGCCATCTGACCCATCTGCG
>VGXN01000132.1 GCA_016873335.1 Phycisphaerae bacterium
GGTGGCGGCGCGACCGAGGGGCTGCGCTGCGGGTCAGCAAAGACATTGATGTAGGGCACCCGCTTGTTCTCGATCACATCGATGCACGTGGACCGCACGGCATACGCAATCTCGCCCTGCATCTGCAAGGTGATCGGAGCACTGCGATCGGAGAAGGTCAGCGTCACTGCGGCTGTCTTGACGCCCGTCGATGCGGCGACCTTCATCGTGAGTGGAATATCGATGCTGCCCTTCGGTGGGATGACCTTGCCGGTCGCATCGACGGTCGTGCAGGTGCAGGTCGGTACGACAGACGCGATCGTGATCGGCTTGTCGGTGATGTTCGAGAGCCGAAAGGACCGCGTGACCGTGTCGCGTGGCTGCATCAGCCCCAGGCTGATGAACGGCGGGTCGACAAGAACGGCGGCGTTGGCTCCCTGCGCCAAGACGGGCTGGCTGAACCACAGACCAACCACTACTGCCAAGGCAAATGCGCGAGCCAAGCCATGGCGGAGCGTGCCATCGACTCGTTGAAGGCTGAGCATCGCTGCACTATAGGATCGCGAGCATGAAAGCCATCGTGATCGAGCGCCGCGGAAACCCGGTCGCTGCGAATGTCTCGCTTGTCGACGGACGAGATCAGCCGCAGCCGTGCGCGGGCGAGGCGCTCGTGCGAACGGAAGCATCGGCGCTCAACAGCCTCGATTTGTGGGTCGGGCGCGGTCTCCCTGGCATCGAGACGCGTTATCCGTTCTCGTCGGGGTCGGATGGAGCGGGCACGATCGTTGCAGTTGGGCAGGGCGTTGATCCAGCGTGGCAGGGCCGACGCGTTCTCTTGAATGCCGCAGTCGTACAGCAACCGCAGCCGCACCCGGACCGCGCAGAGGCTGGCGAGGACATCTCGATGATTGGCGAGCATGTCGAAGGCACCATGCGCGAATTCTTTACGGCGCCCGTGACAAACCTGCTCGATATCGGCAACACAGACGCGGTGCAAGCAGCCGCGTTTGGGCTCACGCACTTGACCGCGTGGCGAATGCTGGTCACGCGGGCGCGGCTTCGGGCCGGATCGACCGTGCTCGTGACGGGCATTGGCGGGGGCGTTGCGCTGGCGCTTCTTCACATCGCGAAGCACTTCGGTTGCCGAGTCGTGGTGACGAGTCGGCATCAGAGCAAGATTGACCGCGCGGTGGCGCTCGGCGCGGATCATGGGGTGCTCGATGACGGCTCGGATTGGTCCAAGGCTGTGCGCGCATGGACTGGTCGGCGGGGGGTCGATGTGGTGGCTGATTCGGTTGGGAAGGCGGTGCACGTGCAAAGCATCAAGAGCCTTGCGCGCGGCGGCGTCTTTGTCACCTGCGGGGCTACAACGGGCGGCGATGCGACCACAGACCTCACGCGGGTCTTTTGGAACCAGTTGTCGATTTTGGGCTCCACCATGGGGGACATGTCCGAGTTCCGAGAGGTCACGAGCCTCCTGAAAGGCGGTGCAATCAAGGCAGTTGTGGATTCCGTCCACACGCCCACCCAAGCCACAGCAGCTTTCGCGCGGCTGGAGTCTTGGGAGCAGTTTGGCAAGGTTGTCATCGACTGGCGCTAAGAAACAGCAGTTGGTCCTATAACACATTTCTTGACCAATTTTTCCTAAATTCAAAACAAAATTGGCGCAGGTCTTTAGTGGGTCTATGTTTCGCCCGATGCCCGTCTTGCGTTTACGGCAATGGCGAGCCGTGTGTGTTTCGTTGTTTGGTTCAAGTTCACTCACCTTCGTTCAGTTTTCGCAATCCATCCATAGCAAGGAGTTCAGATGAACATCACTGGAGTCTGTAAGACATCGTTTATTGCCGGCGCTTTCGCCGCGGCCTTCATTGCTGCCGGAGCGGCAGCGCAGGGTGCCGACGAGTGTTCGGGCGCAACGGCGCTCGTGAGCGACGTGGCTGCACCATTCAGTACAACCACAGCCACCCCAAGCGCAGGTGCCGTTGATGACGCGCTTTGCCCTGGCACTTACCTCAACTGGCTCCCCACGCAGAATGATGTGTGGTTCAAGTACACAGCGGCGGAGTCTGGGTTGCTCGAAGTCAACACCTGCCTCACGGGCAGCTACGACACATCAATCGTTATCTATTCAGGATCTTGCGGTTCCCCGACGGCCATCGCCTGCAACGGCGACGGCACTGGACTGAGCGGTTGCCAAACCTACTACTCACGCGTTACCGACATTGCCATGAGCCCAAATCAGACCGTGTTCATCCGCATCGGCGGCTATGAAGGCGAAGTCGGCAGCGGTCAGGTCGTTGCGGTGTTTTCGGCCGCTTCCGGAGCTTGCCTCGGTGCCACGGGCGCGTGCAATTCCGCGCACGGTGGACTTGGTTGCGACAACGCGGCCTGCTGCCAAGCGGTGTGCAGTTTCAACCCGAGCTGCTGCGACATCGGATGGGACGCAAATTGCGTGACGAGCGCTATCGAGATGTGCGGCTACTACTACTGCCCACCTGCGACGGGGGCGCCTGCGAACAACTGCGCAACGTCGCCGCTCGTGCTGTCGGGCAGCGCGGACAGCGAGACCAGTTTCAACACGGCCAACGCCACGATGGACGGACCTGATCACCCAGGCGCGACCTGCCAGTCAGGCAGCGAAATCATGGACCATGATATTTGGTACAAGATCGTTCCTGAGAACAACGGTTCGCTCAAGATCTCGACATGCGGGTCGGTCACTTACGACAACAAGCTCGCCGTGTACAACCTCGGCACAGACCCCGCTGCGTTTGACTACAACGAACTCGCTGAAGCTCTCGTTGGCTGCAATGATGACGGGACGAACTGCAACACGACGGGCACCCC
>VGXN01000133.1 GCA_016873335.1 Phycisphaerae bacterium
GATTGATGCCGTGATCATTGCGACAACGCACGACCAGTTGGCGGATCTGAGCATTCTCGCCATCCAACATGGAAAGCACGTGTTCGTGGAGAAGCCTGGTGGTCGCACCACGAACGAGATTCGCAGCATTCGTACCGCAGCTGCTGAATATGGGATGCAAGTGTCGGTTGGCTTCAATCACCGCTTTCATCCGGCGATCATCGCCGCCAAATCGTTGATCGATTCAGGCGAATATGGTCGTCTGTTGTGGGTACGCGCCCGGTACGGACACGGTGGACGCCTGGGTTACGAAAAGGAATGGAGAACAAACAAACGCATCTCTGGCGGTGGTGAGCTTCTCGATCAGGGTTGTCACCTCATCGACCTTGCGACGTACTTCTTCGGCGGCTTGCGGCTCGATTACTCGCGCCTCACCACCTCGTACTGGCCGATGGAGGTGGAGGACAATGCGTTTCTTGCGCTCGTCACCGACGAGGATGCCACCATTTGGCTGCATGTCTCGTGGACGGAATGGAAGAATACCTTTTCATTTGAAGTAACTCTCGAACATGCCAAGATTGAGATCGGTGGTCTCGGGGGAAGTTACGGTACCGAAACGTTGACCGTGCACAAGATGAAACCCGAGATGGGTCCGCCCGATACGCAGCGCAGCTCATACGAGGGTGTCGACGAGTCGTGGGGGCTTGAATTCGCGGACTTTCTCCGCAGAATCACCGGCGTGGGCACACGCGGTGCTTCGCTCGAATCAACCATTGCCGTGCACGAAGTAATCGCCGAGGCGTACAAACGATGATTATCTCTCGCACCCCCTTGAGAATCTCGTTGGGCGGTGGTGGCACCGACTTACCCTCGTACTACCGCAACAACGGCCACGGCTTCCTGATTGCAGCCGCCATCACCCGCCATGTCTACATTGCAGTCAACGACAACTTTGATCGCGAATTCCTGCTCAAGTACAGCAGCGTGGAGAAAACGACGGACATTTCGTCAATCCAGCATCCGCTGCTACGAGAGTGTCTGCGAAGCTTCAATCTGAAGGGTGCAATTGAAATCTCCTCAATGGCGGATATCCCAGCCGGCACCGGACTCGGCTCCTCGGGCTCGTTCACTGTTGGGGTCTTGAAGGCCTTGGCTCATCATCAACACCGTTCACTCACCAACGAGCAGATTGCTGCTGAAGCATGCACGATCGAGATTGAACGACTCGGCGAAGGTGTCGGCAAGCAAGACCAGTACATCGCCGCAACCGGCGGCATTTCTGGCTTCACGTTTCGTGACAATGAGTCCGTCGAGATTGAACGGCTCGATATCTCCCGCACGGTGCGCCAGCGGCTCGAGGAAGACCTACTGCTCTTCTACACCGGCGTTCGGAGGTCGGCTGGTGAGGTACTGCGCAGTGAGTCTGATTCAACGGGCGCCGTCGCGCGAATGCGGTCGAACCTCAACGACACTCGCGAGATCGGTTATGCAACACGCGACATGCTTTGTCAGGGCGATATTGATGCATTCGGTAGATTGCTGACGCAGCAATGGCAACTCAAGTTCGCGCGTCAACGATCAGAGTTACATGAGGAAATCGACGACATCATCACTGCAGGAATACGTCACGGCGCAGTAGGTGGAAAACTCGTCGGCGCTGGTGGCGGCGGCTTTATTCTCTTCTTTGCAGACCAAAAGGTCAGGTTGCGCGAAGAGATGACCCACCGCAACCTCATGGAGGTGCCATTTGGAATCGACTATGAGGGCTCAAGCATCATCGTCGCCAATTGAGGCTGACGAACGATGGCAGGTAATCATCCTGTGATCAATCGGAGAACCTGCGTTGTGCTCGCTGGTGGACTCGGTTTGCGGCTGCGAGCGCTGACAAACGGTCTGGTGCCGAAGGTGTTGGCGCCGGTGAATGGTGAGCCATTCCTTGCGCACAAGCTCCACAGTCTTGCCGAGATGGGGGTGACAGACGTCGTGCTACTAACGGGTGAACTCGGCGAACAAGTTGAGCACTACGTTTCCGCGCAAAGCTTTGCTGGTTTGCGAGTGTCGTGTGTACCCGACGGCCCAACCTTGCTCGGCACGGGTGGGGCGATTGCTCGAGCCGCGTCTTCTCTCCCTGATGAATTCTGGGTCACCTACGGTGATTCACTCATGTCAACGAATCTTGCGGAAGCCGAAACTCGACGGGCTGCACTGAGCCTTGATGCCATCATCACGGTCTTCAAGAATGACAACCAACTTCAACCCAGCAACATATGCGTGGAAGGCGACATACTCACGGCGTATTCGAAGTCGAAGCAGGACGAACGATTTTGTTGGATTGATCTTGGCTTGCTCTACTTCCAGCGGTCGGCGTTCGATACCGTCAGCACGCAGCACCCGACCGATCTCGTCGACGTGCTGGCACCACTAGTTGCTGCCCGAAGGGTGCTCGCTTGGCACGAGAAGGCCAGATTCTGGGACATTGGCACCCCGCAAGCGCTGCGCGACACCGAAGAGTGGCTGCACAAGCGCCGCGAACAGTAAGAACAATCCGACATAAAAGAAACTCTGCGCGGCAAACAAGTAGCCCGCGTTGTTCTCGGTCGACACGCCAATCTCCACCGAAAACCAGGTCACGATGAAGGCGTTGATGATTGAGCCCACGAGGCACCCACCACCAATGAGCAAAAGGCGCCAACGCGGTTGGCGACGGCGCACGACGAGAGCAACTGCAGCCGACGGGATACTCACCAACGCAAGCCCAGTCAACCAGGTCGAGATCCGCCCGAAATATCTAGCGGGCCACGTCACCTGTCGTGGCGCTGCGACGGTATCGACGCCGTTCAC
>VGXN01000134.1 GCA_016873335.1 Phycisphaerae bacterium
TTCTCGATGGGTGTCTTTGGGATCACCATCGACCAACGAATCATTGCGCTTGGCATTCTGTCCGGCGTCGTTGTTGGCATTGTCGGCGCCATCGCGCCTGCGATCCGCTGCTTGTCGACAGCGCTCCCACCCGCACTCAAGTCCGATTGACCCTCGCACCACCTCATCCGAAAGAGACGCCATGGCGACATCGCACACCAGACCCACCCTACGAATCCTTCCCGCCGTCTGCCTCGGTGTGGTCGCCGCGCTCGCGCGGTGTTCGGAAGCGCCGCCCACGCCTTCCACGGGCGCCACGCTCCCAGCGGGTTTTGTTTCAGTGGGATCGGCGGATGGTCTCGCCGTCAAGGCGGTGAAGGAACGCGCACGAACGGGCGATCGTGTGACGATCGTTGGGCGGATCGGCGGAAGCGTTCAGCCATTCGTTGCAGACAGAGCCGTGTTCACCATCGTGGATCCTGCACTGCCTTCGTGTGCGGACGGCGGAGATCCCGATCACTGCGCGACACCTTGGGACTACTGCTGCGAGGATCGTTCAAGTCTGCGCTCGGCAACGGCCACCATTGAGATTGTGGATGTGGCGGGAGAACCGCTGCCGATCGGGCTTCGAGGCGTTCAAGGTCTTGATCCACTCGTGACTGTTGCGGTCACAGGTTTGGTGGCGGACCGCAATGACCAAGGTCTGCTCGTCGTGCGTGCTGAGCGCATCGAACGGCGAAAGCCCGCGGAGTAGTTTGGCGTCGCACAGTCCGGCGGCCGCGTGCCAGTCACGTCCCGGTACAACACGATCCGCCCGAGCGATCGAGGCGGTTCCACGGCATCCATCCGATCAATGATGCGAGCGCGCAGGTGCCCGTCGCGCCCGCGAATGCGAGGCCCGCGCCGAAGAATGCGGGGATCGCGATGAATCGCGGATCGACGAACCAAGCGAGCGCGCTGCCCCCGAGGACGCATGCACCGATGACCAGTTGCACCTGACGCATGATGCTGATCGCCGGAGCCTTCGCACTGCATGTCACCGGGAGCCTTGAGGCCTTCCACGCTTCAATGCCCCCAGCGAGGCTCACCACTTCCATGCCGCGACCGGCCAGTGTTGCGGCCATTCGGCATGCGTCTTCTGAACGCCGCCCACCCTTGCAGTGCACAATGACACTCTGCCCCGACTTGATCCATGTTGCCAATTGCTCGCAGTCGAAGCGAGAAAGGGGCATCAGCCGCGATCCTGCGATGCGCTCGCGCGCATGCTCGTCGGGTTCGCGCACATCGATCAGAATCGCCTGCCCCTGCTGAATGCGACGCTGCGCGTCGTGCGGTGCGAGTTCTGGAACGCCGCTTGGGTTCTTGCCAAACGATGCCGCAGCGACTGATGTGGAAGAATCTGAAGGAAGCGACATCGGATCTCCTTTACCAAAGTGTACTCCGCAGAAGGATGAATGCGGCCATCAGCAGTAGACAGGCCGCAAACACTCGCCGAAGGGCCACTGCTGGGATGCGGCCACCTATGGCGTTCCCAGCGATGCTGGCGATGCAACCGATCACCGAAAACACGCCGATCGTGTGCCAATCCAGAGTGATCGCTTCGACCACAGTACCCGCAGCGATCGGCCGCGTCGATGCCGCATCGGCTCCCGCGCTCGACATCGCGGTGATCTGCAGGAATCCCGAGATGGAGTTGATCGTGATGACCGCCAAGCTCGTGCCCACCGCGCGGTGCATTGGAAGCCTGCGGACGAGGACCAACATTGGAACGATGAGGAATCCGCCCCCAATTCCAACCAGTCCTGTGATGAAGCCGAGCGCCAAGCCTTGCAGCAGAACGATCCACGCCGATCCAATCCCCCGGCCGACCGTCGCACCGTCATCCGATGCTTGCTGCGTTGGTGCGGCACCACCGCGGAACATCAGGACTGCGGCGACGCACATCAGCAGCGCGAGCAGGGCAAGTTGCAACGCACCAGAGATCCCCATCGACACGCGGGTTCCAGCGGCCGTGCCGATGATCCCGGGCAGCGCGAGCAGCAGCGCGCTGCGAACATCGACGGCGTGCGCGCGAGCGGCGCGAATCGCGCCGAGGCACGCAATCGCACCGACGATCGCCAGCGATTCAGCGATCGCGCTCTTCTTGTCATGCCCGACGACGTACACCAGAATCGGCACGGTGAGAATCGCGCCCCCCGAACCGAGCAGCCCAAGCGACAGCCCCACCGCTGCCGCGCCGATCCACGCCCAGATCAAGTTGGTGCCCCCGCACCGCGCGCGACACGCATCAGACTTCGACCGCCGCGCGCGCCTTGGTCCAGGCGGTCATTCCCCCAGCAAGGTTGGTGCAGGAAAATCCATGCCGCGCCAGCAAAGAACAGGCGCGTGCGGACCTGCCGCCGAGCTGACAGTTCACGAGAATTGGGCGATCGCGCGGGATCTCTGCAAGCCGCGCAAGCATGCGCGTATGCGCCATGTTGGTCGCGCCCGCAATGTGTCCGCCGCGGAACTCGCTCGCGCGCCGCACATCAAGCACGAACGGCTTGCCGGTGTCCAGGAACGCCTGCGCCTCCGCAACGCTCTTCTCGTGGATGGTCGCCCATGCGCCGCCGTCCGACTGACAGACCGCAAGATCCGCCGGAGCGCACCAGCCCACAAAGCCGTCGAGTCCCACTCGAATCAGATCCCGCACCGCCTCATCGACGTGCGCAGCCTCGACCACGATCAGCATTGGCTCGTGCTCGGCGATCAGCGATCCCGCATCGGTGCTGAACGAACCAGTCAGCGGCAGATGCAGCGCACC
>VGXN01000135.1 GCA_016873335.1 Phycisphaerae bacterium
CGAACGCGCACCGCGTACATCCCAGGTCGCAGCACGATCGCCACGAGATCGATATCGCGGTCGTTCGGCGGAACGATGCTCGTCATGACTGCGCCATCGCGAGTCTCGCGTTCCGCGCCCCCGCCGCCGACGGTCATCGCGTGCAGCATGCGAATCGGTGATGCCCCGACCGCGATCGGCGGCAACGCCTCGAGCGAGAACCGCCCGCTCTCATCCCTTCCTCGCCCATCGGCGTGGCACTCGGCGACGATCGCCTCGTCGGCCGCGACCGCGACCGCGAAGCCGTTGGGAAACACGAATTCGCCGTCGATCCCAACACCAGCGACGCCCCCCGCCGGCCGCGTCGCAAGATCACCCGTCAGTTTGAACCCAAGACTCGCATCCCGCTCGTCGAGACTCCGCGCCAGCGCCGCGTCGCCCGCGGAAAGCAGCGTTCGGGCGACGAGACCGGGCGTCTTCGCGCGGACTCGCCAGCCACCGACGACGAGTGGCCGTTCGGCGACGCCCGCGATGAACGATCGCATCTGCCGACTCTCGTTCGCCCCGACCGTCCAGCCCTCGGCGACGTCCCACGCGGCGATCGGCTCGCGAGTCTCGGGTGGAGTTGCCGGACGGAGTTCCCTAGACCCATCTATCTCGGCCCCCCGCTCGACCCACGCCTTCAGCGTCTTGATCTCGTCGGCACTCGGCCTCGACGGAAATGCGATCACGCCCTCCACGGGCAGGAATGGCGGCATCGCCCCGCTCTCAACCACCGCAAGGAGCGTGCGGGCAACGCGTTTCACTTCGGCCGGCCGCGTGAAGTCGTACGCGCCAGGACCGCCCGGCCGATGGCACTGAAGGCAGCACCGCTCCAACATCGGCGCGACATTGCGCGAAAAGTCTGACTCGGCCGCCGCGAGCACCGCGGCCGCAAGTGCGATCAGCTGCATGCACCCCACGCCGCGAGCAGCAACGCAAGGTCGCTCGGTCCGATCTGACCGTCGCGATCGATGTCGCCGCCGCCGCCGACCACACCCCACGCGGCAAGCAACTGTCCGAGATCGCTCGAGTCGATCACGCGGTCTGCATTGAGATCCGCCGGGCATGGACCGCCAGTGAAGGTCACCGGGCCATCGGTCGGCGAGACGTGGCCGCCGCCGGGTCCAGTGTTCCCCGTGACCAGTATTCCGTAGTAGCGCGGCCCCACGAGGTACGGGTACTCAGTCGCGCCACTCGCAGAGATCGTCGAGAAGTAGCACCATTGCCCTTGCGGGAACTCCGGGGTCACGCTGAATCGGACGTTGTGCGCGTTCAGGTCGCCGAGTCCACTCACATACTCGTAGTCCTCGACGAAGCAGCCGAGGGGGTACTGGGTGCTGACCGCCGGACCGTACTGGTTGGGCGGCAACTGCGTACCGTCGGGCAGCGTGGTCCGCTGTGTGATCGACCGCGTGCGGTAGCTCGTGCGCATTCGCGCGATGCCGCCGCTGCCGTCCGAGTTCAGGTAGGCGTATGGCCCGTAGATCGGGAAGCCGTCGAAGGCAAAACCAATGATCGGCGAGTGAGACTGCGGAGTGGTCGCCGCAACGCAAGGCGGGAACTGGTGTGGGTGGTAGACGCCGCCTGGTGCGGGGTGACCCTTGCACGAGTCGAAACTTCCCGCTTCCCAATACATCGCGTTCCGGTGCCAGATGTTCTGGTTGTTGTAACTCATCGCATCGAGGGCGTTGAAGAACGGCACGCCGTTGGTCAGCACGCCGATCGTCCCGAGTGGTGTCGCGGTCGGCGCTGACGCAACGGTCGGATTCTTCGCGATGCGGAAGACCCAGTTCTGGTTCGCGGGCACATTCGGATTCCCCGGCCACGGACCGATCGAATAGCTCGGAATGCCGGTGCTCGACGGATAGACGTAGTTCGCCGAGTGGCGCACGAGCGTGACGTTCGCGAGGATGCCGCCGTATCCGACCTGACCGCCGGTGTTGCGGATCCACTGAGTCGTCGCCGGAACGATCGACTGGGCGAGCGCCGCGGGTGCAGTCACGAGCGCGAGAGTGACGGCGAGGGTGGCACGGGTCGGCAGGACCATCACATCACCGTACAACACCGAACGGCCCATGCTCCGCAAATGGCAAAAATTAACGAAAGATTCCGACCGCGAACCCTCGTTTTTGGCCTCTTACGGGAGCGGTTCGAGGATGCACCCAACGACCGCGGTGCGGTCGGGGTCGGGGCGCCGGCCCGTGAACGCGGCGTCGAGGGCGCTGCGGAGGTCGTGCGTTCGGGCCGACGGACGGCGGCGGCCGGGGCCCTCGAAGAGGTCGTTGATCCGGCCTCGGTAGAGCAGGTCGAACCCGCCTGAGCCGTCGAGCCGCACGAGCGCCGCCTCGGGCGAGATCGTGGCGCCAGTCGCGCGGACCGTCGTGTGCCGCGGATCGAGCAGTGTCGGCAACTCGACCGCGAACTCGCGGTGGCGCCGTTTGATCGTCGCCGGGTCGACGTGCGGATCGGGATAGACGAGCCAAACGGCGGCCCCGCGCGCGCGGGCTTCGTCGCCGATGCGGGCGATCTCGGGCGAGAGCGCGTTCGCGATCGGGCACCCGTCGACGAGGAAGATGAGGAGAACAAGCGAATCGGCGCGGCCCATGAACGGCTCGACGGTCGCTCCGTCAAGCGAGACGACCTTGGGCGGCGGATCGGCCGCTGGTGGCGCACTGCAGGAGATGGGAAGCATGCCTGCGAGCACGGCGAACAGCAGACTTGGGAGAAACCGAAATGCTCG
>VGXN01000136.1 GCA_016873335.1 Phycisphaerae bacterium
GTGGCGTTCGATGGCTCAGGCTCCTTGCGCATCTCGATCTGTGCTGTCGGTATGCGGGCAATGCGAACGTGTTCAACAACGGGCTCGGCAGCGTCTTGCGCCGCATCGTCACTTGGGATCGTCAGTCCACCGGGATCTGGTCCAGGCACCTGATCATCCGGCAGATCGCGCATGCCAAAGGGCACGGGCGCGTTCTCCTGCGGCGCGGTCGTCTTCGTGTCGGGCGTGCTTGCACAACCCGCAGCGACCACACATGCGACACACCCTGAGATGACCGAACGCGAAACCATGAGAGGCTCGAATCCTACCCGTAGCATCGCGGTCGATGGTGTTTGATGAACTGTGTGTTCTCGCGTTTCGGGGCATCCTGACGGCTGGGCTGTTGTCACTTGGCGCATGTTCTGGAGCGCCGAAGTACCAACTCAATGATGGGGCCGTGTACCCCTATGGACCAGACAATGCGATCGTCCATCGCTTGTCACGACTTCAAGCGGATGGGGATGGCATGGTTCGTGGGGCTGTTGTGTTCATTGAGTTTCGTGATGTCGATGGCGAGACATGTCGCGGAATTGGTGATGTGGAGGTTGCGCTCTTGGCGCCGGGGCGCGAGCCGCAGGCCAAGCGGCTGAATCTCGACAGCCCGATCGAAAACATCGCTCTGTGGAACCGCGCAGTTCGCATGTATGAAGTGAAGTTCCAGATCGATCCACCGCTCAAGAACAGTTCCTCTACGGCGGCGCGAGCAAATCTGAAATGGACATGCGGGAAGAGGCCCGCCGTCACGGACTCGGTACGGTTGGACGCCCTGCCGGCGCAGTGACCGCCGAGGGCTTGACGGGCGTTGCCCGTGCTGCACCATCCGCATCATCCCGATACTTGCTTTCATACTTGTCCCGCAGCAGCGTCTGGTGGCTCTCGAGTTGCACGGGGCTGCCATCAATCCACGCGGCAGTCACGAATGATGTCACCTCAAAGGGGTCGCCTGAGTGAATCAGCAGCGTGGCGCTGCGCGCAGGAGCGATCGTGCCGTAACGATCCGCGGCGCCACACAGTTCCGCAGGAACCCGCGTGATTGCTGCAAGGGCCTCTTCACGCGGCATGCCAAACGCGGCAGCCATTGCCGCATGGTGGGCGATGTTGCGGTCGTTGCTCGGTTCATCACCGCACGCGATCGCCACTCGGATGCCGCGCGCAGCGAGCCGAGCAGGGAGCGTGTACGCCTCGTCATACGATTGGTGCGCGAACCGCGGCAGTTGCAGCGTGCCAAGAACGATCACGGGAATCTGGTGCTGCACAAGCAGATCCGCAACCGCCTCGGCGCCCTGACCACCAACGATCACGGGTCGGAGTTTCCGCTGTGTTGCCCAGATCACGGCGGATTCGATCTGTCCAGCGCTCGCCGCCGAAATGAGCAGTGGGCGTTCACCCGCGAGCACATCCGCGAGGCTGTTGAAGCGTGCATCAAGCGGCAGCGAAGGATCTGCGGCACGCGCACGGATCGCAGCGGCTGCCGCATCGAAGAAGTCATCGAATCTGCGCAGCGCCTTCACGCGCTGGCGCTCCTGTTCCTTCGCAGTCGTACTTGCGTACCAACTCGGCGCGGGCTCGGTCGCGGGCCACTGGATGAGTGTGCCCGCGTCGGGCACGACGGTCATCTGTTCATTCGTCCAGCCGTTCAGGCGGAGGAGACTGCTCTCGCCGCAGACCTGCCCACCCTGCGGGAAAACCCACGCCAGGAGCACGCCGCCGAGTCGTGCGACAGGGAAGAGATTGCTGTCGGGATTGACCGCGACCCACGCGCTCACTTCGGGGTGAAATGGTCCAAACTCGCTCTTGTCATCGGTGGCGCGAACCGCCTGCACTTCGATGAGTCCGAGTGTGGTGGCGCTTGAGATGAACGCTGGCGTGATGTGCTTCCCACGGCCGTCGATGCGTATGGCATCCGCGGCGATCGGTTGTCCATCGGCCGCATGCGCAGTGCCCCGACCGACGGACACGATTCGATCACCTTGAAGGACCACGAACGCATCGGTGAGCGCTGGTTGTGCCGCAACGGCCGTGTGCACGGTGGCGTGCTCGATCACCGTCTGGCGCTGCGTTGCGGCAGGTGCGGGCAGCATGGTGCTCTGGGCGAGCGATGCGGAAAGAAGCACTGGAACCGCTGTCATGATGATCATGGCGCCGCCTCCGCGCACCCGCAGTCGCCCCGCGAGAAAATAGACTCGATCGGTCGACCGCTTCGCCACCAACCGAGCAGGAATGCCTCGCGTGCGTCAATCATGCGACCAAGCAACCGCTGTGGTGGCGCGGCGGGTTGTTCCGTGGTGTCGTCCTCTGGCCCTTCCGTTTCCTCGCTGCTTGGCGCATTGCCCGTGCGCGATCGCGTTGCACCACCGCCGCCCTCACGCGAGGAACTCCGCGGCTTGCGCTCGGCTGCCATCGCCAGAATGACCTCGCGCCGCTCTCTCTCGCGCTTCGGCCGAAGCGCCAGATCACCAGCGCGATCAAAGTGCAGGGCACCATCAATCCAAGTCTGCTGACACACGCTCAGCGGACTCAGTGGATCGCCCGACCACACGACGAGATCCGCATCCTTGCCTACTTCGATGCTGCCGGTGCGTTCACCCATGCCGATCTGTCGCGCCGGATGAATGGTCACGAAGCGCAGCGCGGTGGCAGGATCCAGTCCGCCGTACTTCACCGCCTTTGCCGCCTCCACGTTGAGCC
>VGXN01000137.1 GCA_016873335.1 Phycisphaerae bacterium
TCGCAGTCAACACCGCAGACAACCACCTTGAAGTCTTCGACATCAAGAGCGGTCTGCCCATTCGCCGCGGCTCGGTCTTCACGGGACTCGAGCCCATCTCCGTGCGGATGCGTGGGGACAACGAAGCATGGGTCGTGAACCAGCTCAGCGACTCGGTGAGCATGGTGAACCTGATCACGATGCGGGTCGAGCGCACCGTCCGCGTGGGTGATGAACCGGCAGACATCGTCTTCGCGGGCACGCCACAGCGCGCCTATGTCTCGCTGGCACAGCCGCGGCAGGTGGTCGTGTTCGATCCAACGGTGACGGCGCCAACCTTGTCGACCTTGACGATCGCGGGTTGCCAGCCGCGCACGCTCGCGGCGAGCCCCGATGGCGCGCAGGTCTATGTCGCGGTCTTCGAGTCAGGCAACCGATCCGTGATCGTCCCGCGCGCCACGGTCACGGCCTTGAGCGGTCCCTACGGTGGGCAGAATCCGCCGCCGAACTCGGGCACGGCGTTCTCGCCTGCAGTGAATCCTTCCAATCCGCCAGCGCCGCCTGTGGCGCACATTGCCCGAAAGAACGCGCAGAACCAGTGGCGGGATGGCAACAACAGGAATTGGACCAGTTCGATCACCTGGGATGTCGCCGACAACGATGTGGCCATCATCCAGACATCGACCAACACGATCACCTATGCGCGCGGCCTGATGACCACGGTCGCGGGCATGGCGACGGCACCCAATGGGCAGCTGCTTGTCGTGGGCACCGAGGCACGCAACGAGATCCGCTTCGAATCGAACCTGAATGGGATCTTCCTTCGATGCAATGCGGCACTGCTCCCTGCGGGCGGTACTGGAGCCGCGACGATCTTCGATCTCAACCCGCATCTCACCTACACGGCTGCATCCACCGATGTCATGACGCGCATGCAGTCGATCGGTGACCCGCGTGATGTCGTGTGGCATCCAACGGGCACTCGTGCCTTCGTCGCGGGGCTTGGATCCAACAGCGTGATCGCGATTTCGCCAGCGGGCGCGCGCCTGTCCGCGATCACGGTCGGTGAGGGTCCGACGGGACTCGCGCTCTCCGCGAACGGAACCCGTCTCTATGTCCTCAATCGCTTTGGTGCGAGCATCTCCACCATCGATACAACGAGCAACACCGAACTTGGGCAAGTCGAGTTCCACGATCCGACCCCTCCAGCAGTACGCACGGGCCGCCCATTCCTGTACGACACGCACCTCACGAGCGGACTCGGCCATGTGTCGTGCGCGTCCTGCCATGTGGATGCCAGGAGCGACCGCATCGCATGGGATCTGGGCGATCCGGCCGGCGCGATGATCACCTTCAACGCGACCTGCGTGGAACCGGGTGAGTGCATCGACTGGCACCCGATGAAGGGTCCGATGGTGACGCAGACCCTGCAGGGCATCATTGGGCAGGAACCCATGCACTGGCGCGGCGAGAAGTCGGGGATCGAGGACTTCAATGTGGCGTACACGCACCTGCAGGGGCGCGAGTCGGAGATTTCCGACGAGCAGATGGCGCAGCTGAAGGCGTTCATCGCGACACTCGCCTTTGGTCCGCAGCCGAACAAGAACATCGACAACACGCTGCGCACCAGCCTGCCGATCTTCGGTGGCGTGGTGACGGGATACGGCGGCACGGGCAATCCGCAGGCGGGGCAGAACCTGTTCAACACGCTCCAAGTTCTGCCGAATGCGCCGGGCGGGAACACGCGCTGCGTGGATTGTCACCCTGGCTCTGTCGGCACGGGCAATGAGATCGGCATTCCGCTCGGCCCCGTTCGGCAGAACCGCAAGGTGCCGCACCTTCGGGAGGTCTACAGAAAGGTTGGAGCGGATCTGCAGTCCACCACGGCACTGCGTGGGTTCGGCTTCAATGCGGACTCCGAGTTCCCCACGATGCAGGATGTCCTGCAGGTTGGGTTCGTTTGGGGTGCGGGCACCACGGCCACTACACGCCGGCGCGACATGGAGGCGTTCATGCTCTCGTTCGGAAACGACACGCATGCGGGCGTCGGTCAGCAAGCCATGGCCATGAACGGCGGTGGAGCAGGCGACGATGTCGCGCGCATCAACCAACTGGTCTCGATCGCAAACGGGGGGACAGCCGGGCTGGTCGTAAAGGGCATCCGGGACGGCGTGATGCGCGGCTGGATGCTCCAAGGCGGCGCGTTCCGCAGCGATCGCCAATCCGAGGCGCCGCTCTCACCGAACGCACTTCTGCAGTCCAGTGGAGCGCAGTCCCCGCTGGTGTACACCCTTGTGGCATCGGGCACGACAACTCGGATCGGAATCGACCGCGATCTTGACTCCTTCTTGGATCAGGATGAGCGCGATGCAGGGAGTGACCCTGCCGATGCAAACAGCGTTCCGAATGATTGCCCGGCAGATATCAACAGTTCCGGTGCCGTCGATGCGGCGGATGTTGCCATGATGCTGGCAAACTGGGGGCAATCGGGTACGGGCGATATCAACGGCGATGGCAGCGTGGCAGGGGATGATCTGGCACAACTGCTCAGCGCGTGGGGTCCGTGCGGCGGCTGATGCGCCTCTTCGCCCGTCTACCGCATACCCTTGATGCGGCATGACCGCGACCGTGTTTCAGTCAAACCGCACCGTGCAGTTCAGCGAGACGGACCTCGCGGGCGTGATGCACTTCTCGAACTACTTCCGC
>VGXN01000138.1 GCA_016873335.1 Phycisphaerae bacterium
GTTTGCCGACTACCTGGTTGGCGAGCGCACCTACATCGTGTTGAGCTTCGTCGCGAAGTCGGCGCTCGCGTGGCAGGTGTTCACCGGCGCGCTAATCCCGCCGGCCTGACGCTTCGCTAGCCGCGCAGGGTGCAGCCGAGTTTCTCGGCGGCAACGATGCAAGCAGCTCGCGCGGTGGCGACTTCGGCATCCGTGAGCGTGCGGTCGGCGGCGCGCAGCCGAATGCGATACGCGAGACTTCGCGAGTCGTCGGTGGCGGCCTTGCGGAACACATCGAAGAGCACGACTTCTTCGGCGAGCGCACCGGCCGCCTGCTTCACCGCTCGCTGCACCACCGCGGCAGTCACCTTGGCGGGCACCGAGAATGCGAGATCGAAGTCGCTCGATGGAAAGCGACTCACCGGCTTGGCGACGGGCACCTTCGGCAACTCGCCCAACAACACCGATGCGTCGACCTCCAAACACGCCACACGATCTTCGATGCCGTACTTCGCGAGCACCTGTCGGTCGATCTCGCCGACGTAGCCGACCACCTGCTTGCCGCGCGCCAACGTCGCACTGCGCGTGGGGTGATACCCCGCCGGCACGCGCGACTGATCGAGTTGTGCGCCGACACCGAACACCGCGGTGATCTGCGACCACCAGCCGACCGCCTGTGACGCATCGACCCCCACCGCCATGATGCACAACTGCTCGGTTTCGTCGGGCAGGTCGTGCGCTGCGCCGTCCTCTGCATGTGCGCGATACACGTGGCCGAGTTCATAAAGAGCGATGGCGGTCGCGCGGTGCGACACGTTGAATGCGACAGCCTTCAACATTCCCGGGCGCAGTGAGGTGCGCAAGAGGCTCTCTTCAACGACGAGTGGATTCTCGAGTTCGAGCGCCGCGGCCTCTCCCGCGACCCCGGCCCGCTCATGGTCACCTGGTGCCAAGAATAGGTTCGGCATCGCCTCGCTGGCCCCGAACGACAACACCAAGTCGCGCAAAGCGCGACGGCGCTGCTGCAAGGGCGAGAGCCCGCCGGACTGCGTCGACTGCGACACCCGTTTGCCAAGTACGTCGTAGCCCACATGGCGGGCAACTTCTTCGACGAGGTCGATCTCATCAACGCAGTCGGGGCGCCACGACGGCACCTTGACCGCGAACCCCGGCCCACTTGCCACCGCCGAGCCCTTCTTGACTGCAATCTTCTTGGGCGTGCAGACGAACCCGATCTTGCCGAGTTTCGTCGCGACATCCTTGGCCGACAGGTTCGTACCGAGCACGCGGTTTACCTGCGCCACGCGCAACGACACCACGGGTTGCTTGGGCAAGTGACGCGTGCGCGGATCAGCGGCACCTGTGTGCACGACCAGATTCGGGCATGACTCGCGCAACAACGCCGCGAAGCGCGCCACCGAGTAGTCGACGCCGAGCGGGTCGACCCCGCGTTCGAACCGTGCCGACGCCTCCGTGCGTAGGGCGAGTCGCTGACTGGTGAGCCGCACGCCGTTCGGCTCGAACCACGCCGTCTCGAGCGCGATCTCGGTTGTCGCATCACCGATCTCGGTGTTCGCTCCACCCATCACACCAGCGATGCCGATGGCACGATCATCACCGTCGCAAATGAGCAGGTCGGCGGTGTCGAGTTTGCGCTGTGTGCCATCGAGTGTCGTGAGGGTCTCCCCCACCTTGGCCTTGCGAATACGGAAGCCCGACGACACCTTGGCGGCGTCATACGCGTGGTTCGGCTGGTTCGTCTCGAGCATCACCAGGTTTGATGCATCAACCACGTTGTTGATCGGTCGCATTCCGGCGGCGAGCACTCGTCGCGCCAGATGATCAGGCGATGGCCCCACCACGATGCCGCTCATCACGGTGACGTTGAACCGCGCGCACGCCTCCTCGTCGATGATCTTCACGGGCACGCGGCGCGCTGCACCTCTCTTGGCGGCATCACCCTTCAACGGCGCGAACTTCACACCGAGCTGGGCGGCCACATCGCGCGCCACACCAAGATGACCGGTCCCGTCCGGACGATTGCGCGTGATGTCGAGGTCGTACACCACGTCGCGCTTGACATCGAGCGCCTCGAAGACGTTGCGACCGGGTTTGCCTCCAGCGGGCAGGATCATGATTCCGGCGGCGTCGCTCGACAACCCGAGCTCAGCCCCCGAACACAACATGCCTTCGGAGTCGATGCCGAAAATTCCGCGCCGCAGAATCTCGCGTCCGTCGAGCATCTTTGTGCCCAGCGTGGCGAGCGGCACGAGGTCGCCGCTCTTCATGTTGAATGCACCGCACCACACGTGGCGCTCCACGCCGTCACCGGCATCCACCCACACTCGGTGCACCTTCGCCGCGTCGGGGTGGCGTTCAGTACGCAGCACCTTGGCCACCACCACACCCGCCACCGGGGTGCCGACGACTTCCATCGACTCCACCTGCATACCGAGTGATGTCATCACTTCGCCCAAGCGCTCGTCAGAGAGGCGCTTCAGGTCGCAGTACTCAGCGAGCAACGAGCGAACGATGCGCACGGTTACCTCGCCCTAACCCACATCAGAACTGCCTCACGAAGCGCAGGTCGTTGGCGTACATATCGCGCAGGTCGGCCACATCGTGGCGCTCTTTGGCCATGCGGTCGATGCCGAACCCGAACGCAAAGCCCGTGTACACCTCGGGGTCGACACCG
>VGXN01000139.1 GCA_016873335.1 Phycisphaerae bacterium
TGGTGCACATCCCGCCATCGCCGAATCCGCCGAGATTCTTGGAGGGGAAGAAACTCCATGTGGCGACCGCTCCGCGCGTTCCAACCATCGCGCCCTGAGCGTCCTTGCAGCCGATTGCCTGCGCGGAATCCTCGATCACCGCTGCACCGAGCCGAGAGCCGAGCGCATGGAACGCTTCCATGTCCGCGGCCTGTCCATACAAGTGCACTGGGATGATCGCACGCAGCCGACGACACTGCTGCGCCACTTCCGCGGCGTGACGCGGTGAAAGGTTGTAGGTGACGGGATCGATGTCCGCCCAGACTGGCTTCAGCCCCGCGCGCGCCACGGCGCCGCCCGTGGCAAAGAATGTGTACGAGGGACACACCACTTCCTCACCGGGCTTCGCACCAACGGCTTGCAGCGCGAGCACGATCGCATCCGATCCGTTGGAGCAGCCGATCGCATGATGAACGCCGCAGTACGCGGCGATCTCCTGTTCGAACGCCTCCACTTCGGGACCAAGCACGAACACCTGCGAGGTGACCACGCGGGCGATGACCTCATCGATCTCCGCCTTGATCGCTTGGTATTGAGGCTTGAGGTCGAGCAGTGGAACGGAAATGGCAGTGGACATAAATGAATCCTCTCTGCACGCGAGGATAGCAGCGCACCCCGTAGACTTCGCGCCCCGCCATGGCTGCCGTGTGCTTCTACTTCCAGGTGCATCAACCGTTTCGGCTGCGCAAGTACTCGGTGTTCGATGCGGATCCGTTCTATTTCGACAACGATGCGAATGCTGCGATCATGCGCAAAGTGGCGGACAAGTGCTACCGCCCCGCCACCGCGAAGATCCTTGATCTGGTCCGCCGCCATGAAGGGCGTTTCCGCGTGTCCTATTCGTTCTCAGGAACCGCGCTCGAGCAGTTCGAACTGTGGGCTCCCGATGTGCTTGACATGGTGCGCGAACTGCACGCCACGGGCGCCTGCGAATTGATCGGCGAGACCAGCCACCACTCGCTCTCGTTCCTCTTTTCCAAGGAGGAGTTCAACGAACAGGTCGCAGCGCAGGAGGCGACACTGCAGCGGCTTTTCGGCGTGAAGCCGGTCACGTTCCGCAATACCGAGTTGATCTACACGAACGAACTTGCCGGGCATATCTCGTGGCTCGGTCGGCACAAGGCGATCCTGTGCGAGGGCGTCGATCGACTGCTTGGCTCGCGTTCGCCGAACTTTGTGTATTCGCCGCCTGCGCGTTCCGTGCCAAAGGGCTCCACGCCCGTGAAGGTGCTCCTGAAGAACTACCGACTCTCCGATGACATTGCGTTCCGCTTCTCCGATCGCAACTGGGCGGATTGGCCGCTGTCTGCGGAGAAGTTCGCGCGCTGGGTCAACCAAATCAACGGCAATGGCTTCCTCTGCAATCTGTTCATGGATTACGAAACGCTTGGCGAGCATCAGTGGGCGGAGACGGGCATCTTCCAGTTCCTCGACGCGATGCCCGAGAAGATCTTCGATGTGAACCCTGGACACAATTCGTTCCTCACACCTTCGCAGGTGGCGGATCTGCATCAGCCCGTGGGCGAGTACGACGCGGAGCGACCGATCTCATGGGCGGATACCGAACGCGATCTGAGCGCGTGGCTCGGCAATCCGCTGCAGGACAACGCGGCGGCGGAGCTCTACCGACTCGAAGAGGCGGTCAAACGTCGTCACGCTGCCGGCGATCCGTTCATCCTCGAGGATTGGCGCAAGCTGACCACGAGCGATCATCTGTACTACATGTGCACGAAGTACTGGGCGGACGGCGATGTCCACAAGTACTTCAGTCCCTACGAAAGTCCCTACGACGCGTACATCAACTTCATGAATGTGCTCGACAGCGTGCGGACGCGCACCGGCAACTGAGTGGTCGCCGTGCGGCGACCGCGTGAGCAGCCGTACCCACAGTGTCATCCGCCTGATCGGGATCGTTGCTGATGGTCGAGCGCGGCCATGTGATTGCAGTAGGCGCCCACAATGAACAGACCGATGGCGATGATGCCGCGTCGCCCATCAAGGACGCCGCCGCGCACGATCCCCTGCTTGAATGCAATCGCGAGCGCACTGCCAAGAAACGACAGGAGCGGAAACGCACGGGCGGGGCGCAATGGTGCAGCGAGCCGCGCATAGCGCAGGCCCCGTTCGATCGCATCGGCAGCATCCGCCCAAGACTCGTGGCGGCAGATGCCCTCGGCGCGGACAACGGGACCATCGGCCACGACCGACTCATGCACGGGTCGATCGACCAGGCGCAGCGCACCCGAACGACCGCAGCGGACGACCCAGTCGGGGAACGCAACGCGCCGCAGCCATCCACCTTGAAACCAGAGCCGCCGATTGATCGCGATCGCGCGGGTGTCGGCGCGCGCTGTGCGGATCGCGTTCATCAGTCCGGTCTGCAAGTTCGGTTCGAGGCTTTCGTCACTGTCGAGAAGAAGCACCCACTGGTGCTTTGCAGCGAGCGAAAGTGCGAAGGTCTTCTGCCGTGCGAATCCCTCCCACGCATGACGCACAACCTGAGCCCCAAGTCGCTGACATGCCTCGACCGTTCCATCCGTGCTGCCACTGTCCACAACGATCACGGCGGTGGCGATCGGATGCACACTCGAGATGCAACGCTCGATCGTTCGCATGCTGTTGCAGGCAGTAA
>VGXN01000140.1 GCA_016873335.1 Phycisphaerae bacterium
ACGGTGCCGATCTGTCCGCAGTGCTCAGCAACTGGGGGATTTGATTCGGGCGGCTCAGTCTCCCCACAGCGCAAGCAGGGCCGAGAAGTCGATCCCATTCACAGTGCCGTCATGGTTGAGGTCGCTACGGCAGCCCCAACCTTCGCCACTGCACGCGCCCCACTGGACCATAAGCATCGTCAGATCCGTCCCGTCGACGACACCGTCGAGGTTGAGGTCGGCTACGAGCGGCATCGGCGACCGCCAGGCACCACGGCCGTAGGTGCCCGCGATGATGGTCCGCCGCTGTGGGTCGATCTCGAGTTGCCCAATGTTGACGTTGGGCAGGTCCGCGCCGTCCTTCACCCACGTTGCGGCACTATCCCACGTGGCGTAGATCCCCGCGCCCGAGCCGATGTACACGGCTGGGATGCCGCGCCCCCAATCAACTGCGAGTGCCTTTGCAGAGACGCCAGAGGGCAACGAGCCGCTCACATTGGACCAGGTTGTGCCGTCGAACGTGAGGAGCAGTCGGGTTCCAGATGACGTGCTCCGCGTCGCAAAGGTTACGGAGCTACTCCCGGGCTTCGCGTCAATGGCCGTGACATACACGTTGTCGGCTGTGCGCATCTGCGTCCAGTTGCCCCCCCCATCGAGCGTGCGCCAGATGCCACCCTTGCTGTTCCCAACCCAGACCACGCCAGGTCGCCCCACCACGGGTTCGATCGCCGAGATGGTCCCGCCATCGGCAACAACCGACGTGCTGATCGCCGTCCAGTCGGCGGTCGAAGATGCAGCAGTGTTCACCCATAGACGGTTGCTCCCGGCGTAGAGATTCTGCGAGTTGTTCGGGTCAATCACCATTGGTGCGATCCACTCGCGGGGGTCGTCCGTCCAAGGTCCACTAATGTTCGAGATACTGCCGTTGTTGGTGCGGTAAATTTTGAGGTAGACATATGTGGTGTAGAGGCGCGTGAATGTCGATCGGTCGTATGCGCCAAAGCCACCGTCGCCCGTCTGGATCTGCGGCCACCCAAGAGAGCCATCTGCGGTCCCCGCGGCGCCATTGTCCTGCGTCCCGCCCATCATCCGATTCGGGTCGTCCGGGTGCTGGTTGATTGTGTAGTTCTGTATCGCCGCGAGCGTGGCGTTGCAGTTCAACCACTGCCCATTGACGCGGCGCCAGACGCCGCCGTCGCAGCCGAACCACGGTGTGCCATCCGCGCCGAAAGCGACCCAGTGCTGATCAGGATGGATCTGCCCGCCCGTACCAGATATCTCCGTCCAGTTCGCGCCGCCGTTGACCGTCTCGATGACGCCGGCGACAGCGAAAATCGGAGAGACGCCACCGCAGAAGACATGGTTCGCGTTGGTCGGATCCACGCCGATCGAAAGGTCGTACCAGCCTTGGGCGCGTGGGAAATTGGGCGTATCGGCGAGGAGGGTCCAAGTGTTGCCGCCGTCAGCGGTGCGATAGAAGCCGAGGAGTTCCGAGGGCGACGACTTGACGAAGGCTGCGTACAGCACCTGCGGGTTCGAGGGCGCAATCGCCAATACCACCCGCCCGAAGCCGGATCTCGGGAGCCCGTCGGAAAGTGCAGAGAATGATGTCCCACCATTGGTTGATCGATGGATGCCGACGCCGTCCACGCCGACAAAGACGCGCAGGGGGTTGGTCGGGTCAACGGCCAGACTGGAACAACTTGAGGTGATCGGGTTGGTCCATGCAACCCCGCCGTTGACACTGCGCCGGTACCCGGCACTGCCGGTATGGTGGATTGCGCTTGGTGTCGTAGCGGAACTGCCCGACGACACGAACAGCCCGCTGCAGTTGGATCCCACCAGCGACGAAAGAAGCGACCACGACGCACCACCATCGGTTGATCGAATGATGCCTGCGCCGGACGATCCGGTCGTGTACTCGCCGGTACCAGCGTAGATCGAATTCGGAAAGGACCGATCGATTGTCACGGCACCGTGATTGAGGGACTGCTGCCCGTCCGTGAGCGGCGTCCAGTTGACGCCGAAGTTCGTGGTCTTCCAAATACCGCCAGAGGCGGACGCCGCATAAGCCACCGCGGCGTCGGTTGGATGACACGCGATCGAGACCACGCGTCCACCGGCGTCGGCATTACCCGACCAATATTCGTTCCGCACTGGGCGCCCACCCACAAACGTCCATGCCATGGAAGGCACCGCTGCCAATGTTGGCTCCAGCCCGTACGACTCTTCCGGCATCGGCTCGCCAACGATGCGCCAGTACCGATAGGGCGGCGGCCCCATCCCCTTGCGCTTGCGGGGGCTTTCGCAGTTGATCACCTCCAGCGGACGACCGCTCTCGTCCAACACCTGTGGCAAGGAACAGCCGGGGCTCAGGAAGCCAAAGACGAGCGACACACTGAGAATGCGCGGGCAATTCGGCATCCTTCGGGATTGTAGAGCCCCCCACCACCACAGTATCTATCTCCCAGCGTGCCGATAGACGCTCGCGTAATCCATCTGCGCTGCTTCCACCACACGCGCCGCACGATCGAAGCCATACACATCACGGATGGCGGTCGTTGATGCCTCGCCGATGCGGAGTTTGTATGTACTGAAGTAGTGCAACAGGCGTTCCACCAGCAGT
>VGXN01000141.1 GCA_016873335.1 Phycisphaerae bacterium
GAGCGTTCAGCCCCAATTGGCGAGCAGTATCGTCACATCCGCACCATTGACCGTGCCGTCGCCACTGAAATCGGTCGACGCATCATTGGTGTCCCAAGCGGCAAGCACCGCCGCAAGGTCAACGCCGTCCACAGTTCCGTTGCCATCCGCATCACCAGGTCGAACAGGATTGCCGCCCACCGTTCCATCGTTCGCAACGCGCTGACCTCGGATGTCCGTCGAACCTGTCGCACCATCCTGCCACACGACGACACTTGCGCCTTGCTGCATGACAGCTGCCATGCGTCCCTTGTCGCTGGAGGGTGCGACCTGCACCGTGCCCGCACTGAAGAGATCCTGCGCCTCGGGCGAAAGTCGCCGCGCCCGCATGACATCCGCGCCGAAGGCCGTCGATGACTGCCAGTGGAAGTTCGCTCCGCCCGAATCGGCTGCCACGGCAACGAAGTCCGTCGAGTAGAGCGTCGCCTGCGGCTGCAGCGCGAATCCGCTCTCGCCCCAAAGCCGCGCGCCACTGCCGCTGAGTGCGAACGCCTGCGCCCCCATGCCGTACACAGAACTGCTCGGCACACGATCGGACCACGCCACATACAGGCGATCTGCCTGCGCACTCACCGCAAACGCCGGACTCACACGCTCGACATTCGCTGTCGCGGTCACGGTCACGCCACCGGTCTGGAACCGCGGCGTACCGTCAAGTCCGAGCACCTGCACCACGCACTGCAGCGGCGAAGTGGTGTACCACGCGAACACATAGCCAACGCCAGGTACAGCTGCGCACGCCGGATAGTTCCCGAACTGCAGCGAACCAGTCGTCATCACGTTGACTGGTACCGCGCTGCCCGTTGTCCACCCCACCACGCCACTCGGTGAAATGCGGAACGCGCGCAGCAGCTTTGCGCTGGTGAATCCTGTCTGCCGAACGCACGACATCATCACGCCGCCGCTGGAATCTGCCGCTGGCCACAAATCAGCAGGCTGCGTTTGCGCTGTTCCATCGGTGAGATTCGCCGCCGTCGACCACACAGGCGCGCCCGTCGCGATGTCCAGGCGCTGCACGCGCGTCGTGGTTCCCTGCAGCCACGCGGCATAGATCGCGCCACTGACTGAATCTTGACACACCTTTGGATTCGCGACATAGTCGCTCCCGGTCACCATTGTGCTCGTCCAAAGCGCGCTGCCATCCGATGCGAGCAGCGTGATGCTGATGCGATCGCTGCCCGAGCGATCGTCGTTGTACGCCACCGCGAAGCGGTCGCCGCTGACCACCGTCGCGCCATAGTCGACTGTGGACGAGAAACTTCGATCCGCGATGAGCACACCATTCGCCCCCCACGCTGGCTGGCCAGACGCGTTGAACCGATTCGCACGCACGTCATAGCCGCCCGTGGCGTTGTCGAACCACGCGAGGCAGAACCCGCCGTCTGAAGTGCGACCGATCTTCGGCTGCACCTGATCATTGGCCCCGCCCGCAAGCAGCGTTGGTCCAGAGGTTGTCCATGCAAGGGAAACGGCCAACGCACTGCACACGGCCACGCGAGCAAGATTGATATGCATCATGCCAGTATGCACCCGTGCGGTCACTTGGCAACGACATTCTCAAAAAATCGTCGTTGGAGTGTGACGAAATCCGCCTCCGTGCGCGATTCCAACATGAAATCCGCGCCGGAGGTTCTATCCACCGGGTGAAGGACCCCCCCGGTGCCGATCAACCGCATCAAAGAGGCTTGGCTCTAGAACCACCTTGTGCCCCGCCGAACGGTGCGGCGCTGTCTTCTCGGACGCGCGCGGCAAAGGCGTTTGTTCGGACTCGGGCAAGCGAGTCGCTGGCCCTGAGAACGCCGCGTAGTCCTCATTCGGATGTGCTCCGATCCACTGCACGAAGTTGATCACCTCACGTGCGACTGCGGTCGCTCGCCACTGATCGCCAAACACTGTGCTGATACCGAGCCAAATGTGTGCGTAGGCGTTCCGACGAGCGAGTCCCGCGTGGGGAAGAAGCAGCGGCTGAATCGCATCGCCTGTCGCTGCGACATGCTCGCGAATGCTCGTCAACTCCGTGGCGTTCACGCACAGGAGCCTACTGCCCGCGTACTCGTTCCACGGCGATTGCACCGTGGTTCCCCCACTCCCGCCGCGTAGACTTTCGCCATGTTGACGCGCTTGCTTTGTGCCCTGCCTGCCTGCGGGTGCGCCCTCCTGATCTGTGGCGCACACGCGCCGCCACCAACCCAAGCCGAAGCGCCGACGCCGATTCCTCCACCGCCACCGCCGGCTGTCGATGTCACACTGCCCACGGGGTTTCAGATGCGGACTTTCGCGAGCGAGCCGCTCGTGTCAGATCCTGTGGCGTTCGACATCGATGCGAAGGGTCGCTTCTATGTGGCGGAGTCAGAGCGTCAGGAACGCGGCATTGAGGACAACCGCACGAGTTCATGGTGGTTGATGGACGATCTGACCGCAAAGACAGTCGCTGATCGCCTCGCGTACTACGAGAAGTGGAAGGACAAGCGTGATGGCGGCATGGACTACTACCGCAAGTATGC
>VGXN01000142.1 GCA_016873335.1 Phycisphaerae bacterium
GCGCATTCGCCGTGCAGGTTGCCGCGCACTTGGACGGCGTTTCACCGCCGACCCATGCGCTTGACTTCCCCACCATCGACGATGGCGTGCGTGGCATGGCGTTCATTGAAGCAGTTGTCGCCAGTTCGCGCGCGAATGCAGCGTGGACGCCACTCGCATCCGATGCGGCGCCGAGCGCCATGGCGAGCACACCGCCTGCGCGCGCAGTCCGTGGAGCACGATGAGCGCACGCATCTGGATCACCGCGGACACGCATTTCACGCACACCGAGGCGATCGGTCTCTTTGCGCGTCCCGTTGCGGCCGGCGACGTGACGGGCATGGATGATCTGCTCATCGAGCGCATCAATGACCGCGTCGCCGCGCGCGACCGCCTGATCCATCTCGGCGATTTCCTTGGGCCTCGCGATTGGAAGGGCGAGGGGCGCAAGCAGACCGAGGCCGACGCGCACGCGCTTCGTGAACGCATCCGCTGCAAGCACATCGAACTGGTTCGCGGCAATCACGACCCTGGACCGAAGCGTCTGCGCGGACTGTTCGAGGAAGTGCATCAGATCCTCTCGATCAAGGGTTGGAGCGGCGGGACGGAGCGCATCGTCTGTTGCCACTATCCGCTGCGATCCTGGCAGGGCATCTTTCAAGGAGCGTTCCATCTGTACGGTCACGCGCACGGTGCGATGCCGCAGCAGGGTCGCAGCTGCGACGCAGGTGTCGACTGCTGGGACTACGGGCCTGTGTTGCTCGACGAAATCATCGGCGAGCTCGCGCAGGTCGCGCCGCCAGCGCTCGCAAGGGTCGCGGCGCGCGCGCAACCGATGCGCACGCCCCGCAGCGGACTCGTCGAGCGCCGCTAGCATCCGCCGATCATGATCCCTTGGTTCACACTCACCCCGCGCGCTCCCATGCCGCGTGTCGTTCCCTGTGTGGTACTGATCGCGCTTGCCTCGGCGACTGGCTGTGTGTCGGACGATCCGATGAACACGACCGGCGGATCTGCACGGCTCTCGCAGGCTGCGAACAACTCATCGCAGTACACCGGCGCTTGGGATCTGCAGACGACGAACATGGATGAACGCTGGAGCGAAGATCCAACCGTCATGGAACCGGACTACCCCTACGCGGGGCTGCAGCCAGGCTTTGGATCATCGGCGTTCACCCAGTACGGTTCTTGATGCGCGGGTTCTGAACCCGCGGGCGCGCCGCGTCAACGAGTCACTTTTCGAACCTTGCCTGATGCTGCAGGCAGATCCGTGGGCGCCATACCGGGACGCCAGACGCGGTAGAACCACTCTTCACCGTCGGCGCGCTCGAGCGAACTGCGCCAACCATCTACCCACACGATTGTCGCCACACCATTGTCGACACGCCAAAGCCCAGGGTCGTACGCCTCGCATGTCTTCATCGCCATGCCGTCGGAGCGCAGCGCCATCGTGACTTCGTACTGCGTTGTCTCGCCGCCGCCGGGAACGGTCCATACTCCGACGAACGGCAATCGATCACCCGTCACCTTCACCGCGCTGCCGTCGTTCGCGGGCTGATCCTGCGAACCTGATCCTGGCGCAAGCTTCGGCGGGTAGCCGACCTTGCGATGACCGAGTGCGCTCCGAGAAATCAGATCGCGCCAACCGCTGCCGTAACGAATGTCCACGCAGCCGTTCACCAACTCCCATCGACCGCGTTCACCCTTGGCACCCTCGGGCCCCTTCCAGTAGGTATCGACGGCGGAGCCATCCGGCGCGACTATGACATTGAAAAGTTCGTTGTCGCTGTCGGTGAGACTCCATGTCCCCACCGCCTCTTCGCGCGACATGCCGCCTGGCGCTGGCATGCTGCCTGTCCCGCCCGTGGCGCAGCCGACAATCCACGGACAAGCCGCTGCAAGAAGCGCACTTGTCCTGAGGAGCGAGAGGGGGAATCGGCAGCCGCATCCATGCTTCATGCGTGGAACGCTACCACGCGGCAGTTCTTACTATGGCACCATGGCACGGCAGCGCGCTCTCGTTGGCGTCATCATGGGTTCTCGCAGCGACTGGGAGACGATGCGTCACGCATGCGAGACGCTCGCGCTGCTGCGCATTCCACATGAACAGTCCGTCGTCAGTGCGCACCGAACGCCCGCGCGGCTCTTCCGCTACGCGGACGCGGCGCGTGCGCGCGGCATCCGCGTGATCATCGCTGGTGCTGGGGGCGCGGCGCACCTGCCTGGGATGACGGCGAGCCGTTGCCCGCTGCCCGTGCTCGGTGTGCCCGTGGACAGCAAGGCGCTCCGCGGGCTCGACTCGCTGCTGTCGATCGCGCAGATGCCCGCAGGCATTCCCGTGGGGACATTGGCCATCGGCAAGGCGGGCGCCGTGAACGCGGCGCTCTTCGCTGCGGCGATTCTCGCACTGAGTGACACCCGCATCCGCGCGGCGCTCGATGCATTCCGTACTGCACAGACCGATGCGGTGCTCGCCCACACCGATCCGGCCGTGGAAGTTCCTGCGCGGAAGGGGCGCGGAA
>VGXN01000143.1 GCA_016873335.1 Phycisphaerae bacterium
AGGTGGCTCGCTGGCCGAAACTTGAGTGGGCGATGCGGCGTGAAAAGGAACTGCCGCGCGGCGTCTTGAGTGGAGAGAGCCTTGACCTCGTGGCAATCGCTCGAGCATCCGAAGTGCCACCCGAAGTCATGAGGGCTTCCGCCACTGACATCACCGCCTACGAGGTTGCGATCGATGGTGCGCTCGCCGACCGCGCACGTCAGATGGCCGAGTCGCAGGAACGGATCAAGGCGGCGCTCGTGAGCAACGACCACAGTGCGGGACTGCGCGAGATCGAGTTGATCGTGGCAAAGCGTGTTGTCCTGCGAGATCTGCAGGAGAAGTACATCCCAATCCTTGCGACCGCATTTGGTCCGCAGTACGGCCCTGCCTTTCGCGACCGCGCGCTTCGGGAGGCGTTCCCAACCGTCTACCGCCCGAGTTCCATGATCCCCTACTTCGCGGCTGCTCGTGAGTTGCCGGGGCTCTCGCCAGACCAGACCACACAACTGAACGCTCTTGAAGCGGAGTACAGCAAGTGGTACGCGCAGTGGCAGACGAATCTCGCACAGCTGTACCGCACGGAAGAGCCGAAGAAGCAGTCCGAAGAGGCGCGGCGCCGCGCAACGCAAGGTCAGGCCAACGTCCCGAAGCCCACGGATCCCTACAGGCCCATGCACGAGGAACGGGACCGCTACGACGAGCAGACCCGCGAGGCGATCTGCAAGATTGTCGGTCCCGAGTTGTGCGAGCAGTTGCCGGGTGCGGCGAAGGTCGCCGCAGCGCAGCAGCGCCCGATGACGGGCGCAGGGAAGGGAAATGAGTCGGAGCCAAATCTCGCGCCCAGTGGCGGCATCGCAGAACCTCGCGGCAGGAGCCGAAGTCAGGAGAGCCGCGCGCTCCCATCATCAGGGACCCGCAGCTCGAACAAGGACGCACCAAAGTCCGCTGAATGAAGTCATGACGCCGCCCCCCGCTGCCGAGTTGCAACTCTCCGCCAATGGCATCAAGTCAGGCGAGAAGCCTGCGGGCGGACCTGAGGCGGAAGCAGCGCGAATCCGCGATCGGTGCAAGGCACTTGGAATCGAGTGGCTCGAGAAGGCGCCCGACACAGACGCCGCCGCGATCAACCTCTTGACGCCTGAAGTCGCCGTGCGCGTTCGCGCGGTTCCCTTCCGCATCGAGAAGGGGCGCGTTCATGTGGCGATGTTCAACCCACTTGATCTGATGGCAGCGGATGAGATTGCCACGCTCGCACGGATGCCGGTCACACGAATCGGACTTGAATCAGCGCCCTTTGGCGATCTGATGCGGAAGGCGTATGGCACGACCGCCGCCCGAATCGCGGAGTCGCTCGCCGGCACGGGCGATGCGCCCGCCGAGGAGGGCGTTCACAATGTGGATGCGATCGAAGCGGCTGATGTTCACCGCATGGCGGAGCAGCCGACCCTCATCAATCTGGTCAACCTGCTCATTCTTGAAGCGATTCAGAGTCGAACGAGCGACATCCACATCGAGCCGTTCGAGAACGACATCAAGATCAAGTACCGCATCGATGGCGTGCTGATCGAGCAGCCATCGCCGCCGAAGCACCTGCAGGCAGCGCTGGTGGGTCGCATCAAGATCATGTCGATGATGAACATCGCCGAGCGGTACATCCCGCAGGACGGTCACATCACGCTGCGCTTTGAGGGACGCAAGGTGGATCTTCGTGTGTCGACGGTGCCCACGATCTACGGCG
This sequence comes from Phycisphaerae bacterium, assembly GCA_016873335.1. Classification (GTDB taxonomy): domain Bacteria; phylum Planctomycetota; class Phycisphaerae; order Phycisphaerales; family SM1A02; genus F1-60-MAGs104. The sequence continues at coordinate 1,721 of VGXN01000143.1, forward strand.
AGAGCATCGTGATGCGAATCCTCGACAAGAGCAACCTACCGCTCGACCTGCGCGGTCTTGGCATGAGCGATGCGCATGTCGCCACGATGGACCGATTGATCGACAAGCCGCATGGTCTGATTTTGGTCACGGGTCCAACGGGATCGGGAAAGACCACCACGCTGTATGCGGCACTCAGCAAGTTGTACGACCCGACGCTGAAGATCATCACGGTGGAAGACCCCGTCGAGTATGAACTGGCAGGCGTCAATCAGATTCCCGTGAACCCCAAGCGTGGACTCACCTTCCAGATCGGACTTCGTGCGATTCTCCGCCAAGATCCCGACGTCATCCTTGTCGGCGAGATCCGCGACAACGAGACGGTGGACATTGCCATCCGATCGGCGCTGACGGGCCACCTCATTCTGTCCACGCTGCACACGAACGATGCGATCTCGAGCATCGGACGACTCACGGACATGGGCGCGGAACCGTTTCTGGTCGCGAGCGTGCTCGAGGGGCTTCTCGCACAGCGACTCGGTCGGCGGCTTTGTGGTCTCTGCCGCAAGCAAGTGCCGATGACCGAGGACTCGCGGGTTCGTCTCACCGCGACGGAGATCAGCGGTTTCGGTGGACAGGAGTGGATGC
>VGXN01000144.1 GCA_016873335.1 Phycisphaerae bacterium
GCGTGAGACAGAACAACGACGCTGTGGCTGAGCTGTCTCCATCTCGTGTACCCGTGGATCGCCGTAACGTACGGTATCCAGACGGCGAGATAGGCAATGAGCAGCGACTTGTTTTCCATTGTTGAACAGGTGAATCTGCGGTTTTCACGATAACCGCTCGTCTAGGGCAGGATATCTCGTTCCGAAGAACACGCTGCGGCGGCCTGTTCTCTCGCGCTCATCTTTTGGGCGCTTCACTCGCGCAAACTTCGACTTGCCCACGCTCACCACGCGTGCCCCATTGTGCCCCCGACCGCGCGCGCCCGAGGCATCCCCTGCTGGGCGAGTTCTCGAGCCTGCGAACGCGGACCGCAGGTCCGTGGAGCAGGCGAGAGCTGTCTGAGCCCCAGCAGGGTGCATGCCGAGGGCGCGCGCGGATGATGTGCGCAAGTTGTGCGACTCGAGCGCGCGGATGATGCGCGCAATATGCAAGCGCCGTACGCGAGTCGTTCACTCGCCCGAGTCAGACTCGATGCTTGCCGCCTCGCCCGCGAGCTTCTTCTGCGCGTACTTGCGCACCCAGTTCTCCCAGGTCTTGCCCGCAGCGGTGTCGCGCCCCGTGAACGCAATCGTCGCAACTTCCGCGTAGCCGATCCGCACGCGCGTTCCATCCGCAACGAGAATCCGCAGCGAACCATCGGCGCCGCGCTCAGGCGCACGGCGGTCAAACAGATATCCCTCGACCGTTCGCCCATCCCGCGTCGTGACCGTCACATCGCCGCGGTAGCCAAAGGCCTCCTCGACAGCTGCTGCGAGGACCTTCGGATCATCCGCGTGCAGTACGGCGCCCTGAACAACCGCTTCCATAGGCGCCGACGACGCCGCCTCCATGCCGCTCACACGCGTCCCCCGCTGCGACCCTCGAGTTCCGCGATCAATGCAGCCAGTTCGGTCGCCCCACGCTCGAGACTCGTTGAACCTGTCACGCTCGCGAAGGCATCCGCACGCCCCTGCTGCGTTGCCAGTTCGATCATTCGGGCATTGGCTTCGACCATGGCCGCCTTTGCTTGCCGCGCGGCAACGAGCAGCCGATCGATCTCCGCGTCCGCGTCCGCCATTCGCTTTGCGCCCTGTGGCGGTCGCTCCAATCCCACGCTTTCAGCCATCGCGGCAGTGTCCCACGCGGGGGGAGCGATTGCAACGACAAGGCCGGACTTTTCCGCGCCTGCGAACTGCATGCGACTTTTCAGCAGGAAATGAGGCGCTGGACTGTCACGGCGGCGCTGCTCTGCGCACAGGTTTGGGAAGGCTTCACCGCGCGGTGAAGGTCAGGATCGTCTGATTGCCTTCGTCCGAAAGCGCCAGATTTGCCCCATTCACGGAGTACCGCCGAGCCTTCCCGAGCAGTTCGAAGTAGACCGACTCCGCGCGCATCGCGTCTGCCGGACCTGCCATACGGGTGGAGTACAGCGCGCCGGTCTTGAACGACCCATCGGCACTCACGGCGTAGGGACCGCCGTAGCGATTGACCGCAGACCGACCCGATATATCCGTCTCGCCAAAGTCCGCAGTGACCGCGAACTTCGTCGGATCGAGCGCGGCGTCGCTCGACGCGGACAACTGCCACTTCGTGTCGCGAAGTGGTGGCGTCGCAGCGCTTCCAGCGTTGGTGCTGTCACAGCCCACCGCAGACGCGCACACGATCATGCCGATCATCGCCAGTGTCCTCATCGTGCCTCGCATCATGCCCTCAAGTTCCATATCAGGCGTTTCGGAAAGTCTGCAGCGTACCCCTGTCACTCGCTTGCTCGAACCAGCACGAAACGCGGCCAGTACAGGGAGCGTTCGCCATGCGTCGTGAACAGGTCGGCGAACTCGAAACTGTTCGTGGCGTACGTGACCACGAGGTCCTTCGCGTCCGGGCCAACAAGTTCGGGATGTGCCTTCGCCGCGTAGACGAACGGTCGCGGGCCGTCCGACTCTGGCGGGCGGTACACGATGTCCGGGGAACTCCATGGGCCAGTGATGGTCTTGGCCCTGCGGAGTCCAATGGTCGACGCACCAAAGCCGTAACTGGCGACGTGGATGAAGGACTTGCTGCGCGGATCCCAATGGAGCGAGCACTCGGCTCCAGCGTCGTCCATGATGAAGACTGGTCCGCCTGAGCCGAGGCCTGCTTCCGGGACCCAACCTCGCGTGTCACCGGCCCACCACTGGGCCTGCGTGGTCTCACCTCGCGCGAGCGAGGCCGCAGGGTAGCGAACGAGCGTGCCGGCATGCGCTCCTTCCTGTCGGATGGCGAGTGCAATGACATGGTCGCCATCGCGAACGACGGCCGTGGCGGGAATCGCATCGAACGCACTCGAGG
>VGXN01000145.1 GCA_016873335.1 Phycisphaerae bacterium
CCGCACACGAAGTCTTCGGTTGCGGACGCCGTGTCCGCGCTGATGGCATGGATGACGCGCCTGCTTCGTGGAAGTCTCGGTGATCCGGTACAGGCGGAGGCGCATGACCAACTGCAGTCCGTGGCTGAGTCGCTCGCCCGCAGTGCGTTCAAGGACAGCTTGCTTCCGATGGGAACGATCCTTGCCGTGCTGCAGCAGGAGATGGAGTCACGAGGTATTCCTGTGCCACCCGATGGCACGGAGATTGAGGCGATCGGCTGGTTGGACGCACTCTTCGAGCCTTCGCGCCGGGTGGTGCTGCTTGGGCTGCGTGAGGGAACGGTTCCGTCGCAGCCGCAGCCCGACGGATGGTTCACGGATCCGATTCGCTTGGCGATCGGGCTGTCTGGTCGCAGTGCCCGACTGCACCGCGATGCGGCGTTGCTGGCGGCCGTGTTGGCGCGCGCGTTGTCGCTCTCGGTGATCGGCGGCATGGTCGATGCACGCGGCGAGCCGGTCCGCCCAAGTCGGCTGATCTTCCCCCGCGGTGCAGAGGCGCAGGCAAGGCGGATCCTGCGACTCTATGGAAAGGTCGAGGAGAACAGCGTGCGGATGCAAGGGAGTGACGGCGATTCCGCCGCATTCCATGCCGTGCCGCGCGTCGAGGACTTTGGTGAATGCGAACCGCCGCATGCGGTTTCGGGGACGAGTTGTGGGAGATATCTCGCAGGCAAGTATGTGTTCTGGCTCACGAATGTTCTCGATCTCAACGAGCCGATCGTGTTTTCGGATGTCATGCAGCCACGGCAATTTGGCGTACTGCTGCATCAGGTCCTTCGGCGACTGGCAGGTCCGACGCCACGGGATGGATCGGAAGCGGCGTGGATGCAGGTCTTGGAGCACGAACTCGACGTCGCGCTGCGTGAGCAGTTCGGGAACAGTCCTGCGCCAGCACTTGCCGTCCAGCGGACGGCAGCGGTCGCGCGAGTGCGAAGCGCGCTGCGCTGGCACTTGGAGCAGGCGGCGGAGGGCTGGGAGATTCGCGCTGCCGAGTGGTCGTTCCCCGAGGATGAACAGTTGTTGGTGGATGGCGAACCGATCAGTGTGCGTGGACGAATTGACCGAATAGATGTGAATGCACGGGCAGGCCGGTGGCGTGTGATTGATTACAAGTTTGGAGACAGTGGGTTCCTCGCGAAGCGCATGGTCGTGAAGCAAGTCTGGAAGGATCCACAGATTCCACTGTATGTGCACCTCGTGCCACGATCATTCGCGGACCTCGCACCGCTGAAGCTCAGTGGACATGTGCTCAGCGTTGATGCGATGGGTATGGCAAAGTTGGTTGACCTCGTGCCGGATGGGAATGTCGCGCGTGAGGGAGTCGCAGCCATGGAAGAGATGATCCGCGCGGTGCGCGCGCGTGAGTTCGGAGTGCCCGCGGACTACACGCCCGAACAGGTGATCGGCTGGCGGCAGCGCGATTCATTCAGCAGTCTGCTTCGGCGTGTGGCGGGTGGTGGTGGCGTGGAATCTGCTGACGAAAGTGAGGGTGGGTTGGATGACGAGGCTCCGATGGATGGGGGCGCCGCATGATCGAGCGGTATCTCGCCAACGCGGGAAGTGGAAAGACCCACGCGCTCTCCGGTGCATGGCTGCGCGTGGCGCACGAGGGCGTGGTGGCAGGCGATCCAGATCGGATGACGTCGATTCTGGCTACCACCTTCACTCGGGCTGCAGCACGCGACATTCTGACGAAGATCCTCGTGCGGCTCGCGAACGGGGTCCTATTGGCTGAGAAGCGTAGTGAGTTGGCGCAGTCGATTTTCGTCGACAGCTCTGCGGGCGGCGAAGTGAGGGCGGAGCAGCTACTCGAGGCAGTGATCGCTCGAATCGACCGAGTGGAAGTTCGGACGCTCGACTCGCTGCTGATGCGCATGGCGCGCGCCTATGCCCTCGAACTTGGGATTGGCACGCAGCTGTCGCCGCTCGATGATGCCGCAACGGGGCAAGTGCTGCGGGAGTCGCTCGCGCGTGTCATCAGCGATCCTGCGAACGAGCCTGCGGAGATGCTGCGTTTGCTTCGGTCCGAGGAGGATCGTGTGGACTCGATCGAGCAGACCTTTTCGGCGGCGCGGGCTCTCTTGAGCGCGTGGCAAGACAGTGGTGGGGGCGGTGATCCGAACGCTGCAGTGCCAGAGTGTTGGCTCGGGCCTGACTCCGCGAAGCGCATCGCGTTTGAAGATGCCCGCGAAGCGGTTCGCAGAGCACTCGTGGGCCTGCAGCAGCTTGGGGAGAGTCACAAAAGCATCAAGCAGTATGCATCGACTGGAAAGTTCTGGCTGCTGTCGGAAGCG
>VGXN01000146.1 GCA_016873335.1 Phycisphaerae bacterium
CAGGGGAACCCGCCCACACAGAATGGGATGGCAGTGCTGCCGAATCCGTTCACGAGCTATCTGCGCGCCGTCTTTCTGCTGTCGACATCCACAGACCTTGGCGACCGCCAGAACGCCCGCGCCGATCTGCGTGCCGTTGAGGAGATGATTCCTGGATTCGCCCCCGCCGCGCTCGACATCGCGCTGATCGACGAGAACCCCTCTGCAGGCACGATGCCCGTCACATGGGTGTTCTTCCTCTCAGGGCTCGCCCCGTACTACGACGAATTCCGTCTGGATATCCCGATTCCTGTCGGCCCCGTCAACTATGTCTCCGCCGCATTCCCCGTTTTCAAGGTGCGGGATGACGCGCTCGGCGCGATCGAGGCGGACAGTGGTGGCGCGGAGGCGCAGGGCGCGGCCATGCAGTCTGTGACGCTCGCCGACATGGATGCGATGGTGCGAGCGGAGTTTGATGCGCGTCTGCCGACCATCGTGACGCAGGAGATCATCAGTTCAGCGACGAAGGCTGCCGCAACATACGCAGCGAGCAGTGCGGCCGCGCAGAGCGACAGCACGATCGGTCTCATCGTGCAGATTGCAGGGATCGCCTATCAGGCGGCATCTACGGCCGCCGATCTCCGCTGCTGGGGGCAGATGCCAAAGCGCATCGATCTGCTTCGTTTGGCGACGCCAGAGAGTGGGCAGATCGAACTGCGGCGACCCGGTGGTGCGCCGCTGTGCAGCGTCCCCGTGCAGCCCAAGTCACCCAACATCGTGTTCGTCACGATGCCATCCGCAGGCGCGCCGCCCGTGGTTCAGCATGCGTCATTGGCGGCGGCCGTTCCTGCAGCGCCGCAAGTGAGTGCAGCCCCGCGTACCATCGAAACGGTCGCGCCAGAATCGGAGTCGCCCGAGCAGACGGAGCAGGAGCCATGAGCATGAACCCAGCACTTCGATTCACACTCTGTTCGGCCGCAGCGGCGCTGACCGCCTGTGGGTCCGTCAACACCACCTATACCCGCACGACGCCGTCCGCGACGGCTGTGCCGACCAAGACGCAAGTGAATGATGTGCTCACGCAGATCTTCCTGAGTGCCGGCGAGGTACGCATGTTCCCAAGCAAAGGTGGTCCACTCGAAGTGCAGGTCGATGTGATCAACAACGGATTCAGCTACCGGGGATTCTCCTATCGATTTGATTGGGTGGATGCCAACGGCAGTGTGATCCCATCGCAGCTCTCCGTGTGGAAGACCAGCAACGTTCCCTCGGGAGGCTCCACCACGATCCGCGCAATTGCACCAAGCGAAGCGGCGACAGACTTCCGCCTGCAGGTTCGACGCGCCGATCAATGACCTGACCGTGTTCCCTATCCGACGCATCCGTACCCAAACACACCATGTGGAGTGACCCATGAAATCTCTCGCTGTCCATCATGCAGCATGCATCGCGGCCTTGACCACCATCGTTGTCTCTGGTTGCGGTTCACCTGCCAAGTATGTCGAGACAGGGAGCCCAGAGTCGGTCGTGAGCGTGGGTGACGTGGACATGCAGGACATCCTCAAGGCGTCATCGGGCATGCTTGAGTCGCTCATCGAGACGGGCATCCTGAAAACTGCCAGTGCCAAGCCTGCGCAACTTGTGATTGACAAGGTGGTGAACGACACAAGTTCGCAGTTCGATGTCGGCGAGTTGCTGTACCGCATGCGTGAACAACTGGTGAACAGCGGTCAGGCGACTGTGGTCACGACATTCGGCGCGAATGCGGAAGACAAGACTGCGCAGGAGCAGCTCCGTGCACAGGCGTTCCGCCAAGGAAACGCCGTCGACGGCATGCCATCCCCTGACTTTTCGCTGTCGGGAAAGATCACTCAGGTCAAGCGGCAAGCGGGCAACACCCAGCAGACCACCTACACCTTCCGTCTGACGCTGACCAACATCCGAACAGGTTTGGAGGCTTGGACGAAGACCGTCGATATGACGAAGCAGGGCACGCGGAACTCGGTCGGGTTCTGATTTCTGCGGCGCGCACTGCGCGCATGCAAGGGCGAGCGCGGTCGCATGTGTGGCGCTGCGGCGTATCCTCCGTCGTCTTCCATGGTCGATCAGCAGACACCGCACCGTTACGACGCGCGCCTCGCGTGTGAGATCGAATTGCGATGGCAAGGGGAGTGGCAGCGCAGCGGTGCCATGCGTGTTCCAAATCCTGGTGAGACGGGCTTTGACGCATCGAAGCCGAAGTTTTATGTGCTCGACATGTTCCCGTATCCCTCGGGTGCAGGTCTGCATGTCGGGCACCCCGAGGGCTACACGGCAACCGACATCCTGTCGCGCTACAAGG
>VGXN01000147.1 GCA_016873335.1 Phycisphaerae bacterium
AGGGAAAAATCTGCAAAAAATGAATTTTTGGACAAGTATGTAGGCTCCACTATACGCGCATGGAAAAAAACTATCAAGATTCACCCGCAAGACAGCCAGTGGTCCAAAAAAGAAGAGATTGGATATCTTGGAGGGATTTTGATGGCTCTCGGACTGGTAGTTGTTCGTCAAACAAATTTTAACAAGGATAATCTCGACATCACGCTCAGTCCAGCAGGTCTGGATTTTTTAAAACTAAAAAATCCGATACTCGATGATGAGAATTTTGAGCGAACTATTAGTGAAAATGAATGTTCTTTTTACCTAAATCACCTAGTCAACCACTACAAACTTGAAAAAGCAATAATTCAACTCATCCAGGTAGGAAAAAATTATGAGGTTATTGATGCTGAACATCGATATTCAAATGATGATGAACATTATTTGGATGCAAACTCAGTTAGGCGCATGATAATTGAAGAGACCCTCAAAATTTCATTCGAAAAATGCAATAACCTTGAAAAGGAATTCATGTCCAAAAAAATCAAAGATTTCAATAAACCCGACATTGAAAATCTCAGGAATACGGAAGCCGAATCCTCCTCAGATTATCCGTTCGTGGCTAGATACCCTAATGATTCGCAACGATGGCTGGAGGGATACAGATCCTCACTTATGGGCAGAATGTCGGAAATTGGCGTGGTTCGATGGGAGATCGTAGATAATAAATCCAGATATTATCGAAATCATCTAGCACATAAAGATAATAAAAAATAAGAACCCTATCAGAAAATAATTAGCCCGTTTATCTTTTGGAATCAAAACCCATGCGCTTTAATTCAGAGTCAATCTCGTTTAGGTAATTCGGAGTACCTGAAAAAAGCTTGATTTTTTTAATGATTTCATCCTTCTGATTACCCATGCAATATTCTATGAATGCCTCTAGGCGTGCAACCTCATCTGGATTAAGAGGAATATCTGGCAACCACATAAAGTTGGAAAAAGAAGAAGTCGCAATAATGAGTGTTGCTACCTGTAGTACTGTTTTTTGTTCTTTGATGACCTTGAAAATTCGCTCCACAAGTAATTTTTGGGCATAACTGTCTATTCTGTTAAAATCCTCGTCGTATTCTATTCTTCCGACTGCCACACAGTGAATAATTTCAGATATTACGTTGTTAATTGACTGATGAAAGTTTTCCTTGTTTCCATTAATTGCCAATCCGTTGATCATATCCCTGTCAGCCTTTTTTCTCCATGTGAATTGTTTTGTCCATTTAGGAGGGATGCCTAGCTTATGGTGGATCCTATTTCTTTGATCCTTTGTGAACGGATCACTGGGTGACACTGTGAGTAATTCAACTCGAAAATTGTTCTTTCCAAATTTTTCAGTATCCAATTCGATGAATCTATAGTCGCTGTTTGGAATGCTCACGATGCAATTATTTTCGCTCATTTCATGCTCTCCACAGTATCATCATCATACCATTTGGCTGAATTGTGGCTTTGAAATGACTTGTTTTTTTCGTATTTGTATCTGCTCCGGGTTAGGGAATATCCATTGTCAGGACAATGATCCAAAGCGGCTTCATCATCAGATTTTACACCTCTAATTGCATTCTTAAGGTCACTCCAGAAATACAATCCAAGTAACACTGCACCAAAGCCCACGCCTACTCCTGAGCAAACTAGAACAATTCCTAAAAAAAGCCAAAACTTGCTTGGTTTAGTCATGATTTTAGCCTCAAAATTAGAGGACCCCGGGTGTTTTCCGGTTAGACTCTATGCTTGACTCATTTGACATGGTCATTGATTTTATCAGTTCTCCGATCGAATTGGAAGAATACTTGATTTTCACAGAAATGGTCTGCTCAGAATTGTTCTGTGTGATTTTTTTTACGATATGGATTTCCTGGGGCAAGTTTCCTTTTGCGTTCTCCTTTCTAACCATGTACAGTTTTTCTTTTGGGCAGATTTAAGATGTCATGACGTAGTATCGATACTTTGGATACTGATGTAGATCCTTTCAAATCATGTCAAATCGTCTTTTAGAGTGATTTTTAATTTAAACTAAATCATTTTTTAAATTTTAATTAAAATATTAAAAATGCGACACTCGCAATTAAAATATTAAAAATGCGACACTCGCAATTAAAATATTAAAAATGCGACACTCGCAATTAAAATATATAATATACAAATGC
>VGXN01000148.1 GCA_016873335.1 Phycisphaerae bacterium
GCGTCAATGTGGCGAAGCAACTGCATGTCGGTCATCTGCGCGCCTCGATCATCGGCGACTCGATGGCACGCCTGCACGAGCGACTCGGTTGGACCGTGTTCCGACAGAATCACCTCGGCGACTGGGGGCTGCCCATCGCGATGACGCTCGCGTCACTCGAGCGCGCCGCCGTCGACCTGTCGCGCATCACGCTCGACGATCTCAATGCCGCCTACCGACGAGCGCAAGCCGAGGGGCGGGACGATGAAGCTGGACTCGCCGCCGCGCGCGAGACCCACGCGGGTCCGCACCGCATCGCGGAACTTGAAGCGCAGCACGCGGGCGCGTCCGCACTGCTGACGCACACGCATGAAACGCTGCGGCGGCTGCAAGGCGGCGACCCGCCCACCGTCGCGGCGTGGCAAAGCCTGATTGCCGTCACCATGCGCGAGGTCTTCGAGACAGCCGCAACGCTCGGCGTGAAGCTCGATGAAACGCACAGCCGTGGCGAGAGCTTCTTCCGCGACCGGCTCGCACCGACGGTTGATGCGTTCGTGAAGGCTGGGCTCGCCGAGCGCGATCAGGGTGCGCTCATCGTCCGTTTCAAGGATCGGGAACGCCCGCTGCTCATCCAGAAGTCCGACGGCACGAGCCTCTACGCCACCACCGACCTCGCCGCGGCGCACTACCGCATCGCACAGCTCGGCGCCGAGCGCGTGATCTACTGCGTCGACGCGAGGCAGCGCGACCACTTCCGAGACGTCTTCGATGCCATCCATGCGATCGGTTGGGATCGCCTCCCAAACGGCGGCACCGCCGAGATGATTCATGTCCCATTCGGCGCGGTCCTCGGTGCGGACAAGCGTCCGCTCAAGACACGAAGCGGAGAGAACTTCACGCTGAAAGCGCTGCTTGACGAAGCCGTGGCGCGCGGTCGCCGCGAAGTGCACGCCCGCGCGCAGCAGCCCGATGCACCAACGGCAGGACTCCCGACTGCGGAACTCGATGCCATCGGACAGGCGGTCGGCATCGCCGCGATCAAGTACGCGGATCTGTCGGGCGATGTCAGCCGCGACTATGTGTTCGACCTCGACCGCATGGTCTCCTTCGAAGGCGATACGGGGCCGTACGCGCAGTACGCCCACGCGCGAATTGCGGGAATCCTTGCAAAGGCGGACGGCACATCCGCCACTGCCCCACTGCAGATCGTTGCCCCAGAGGAACGCGCGCTCGCGCTGACGCTTCTCCGCTACGCAACGGCCGTGCAGGACGCCGCGGAGCAGTGCGCACCCAATCGACTCGCGGCGTTCATCTTCGAACTTGCGAATGCGTTCAACACCTTCTACCAGTCGTGCCCCGTGATCAAGGAAGCCAACGCCACGCTGCGCGCGTCCCGCCTGCGGCTGTGCGATCTCACGCGACGCGTCATCGCCGATGCGCTCTCCCTCCTCGGCATCGTGGCGCCCGCACGGATGTGAACGATGCCCCACAACTTTCCAAACCTCTGTCTCGTCCGCCACCCGCTCATCGCCCACAAGTTGTCGTTCATCCGCGACCGCCACACGAACACGCGCGACTTCAGGCGCCTGCTCTCGGAGATCGCGGCGCTGATGACCTACGAAGTCTTCCGTGAATTCACCACCACTCCGTGCGAGGTCGAAACACCGCTGGAACGCGCGGCAGCGGAACGCATCACCGCGCCGATCACCATTGTTCCCGTATTGCGTGCAGGGCTCGGCATGACACGCGGCGTACTCGATCTCGTTCCGGAGGCGCGCGTGGGTCACATTGGCATTCGCCGCGACGAGTCGACGGCCATGCCGATCGGCTACTACACGAAGCTGCCCTCGGACATCTCCTCTGGACCCGTGATCCTCGTCGATCCGATGCTCGCCACGGGCGGCTCAAGTTCGCACGCGCTGTCCATACTGCGCGGCGCGGGGTGCGCCGATCTTCGCCTGATCTGCCTTGTGGCGTCCCCCGAAGGCGTTGGAAGGTTGCTCGCCGACCATCCGACCGTTCGCATCTACGCCGCGGCGCTCGACCGCGAACTCGATGCGAACAAGTACATCCGTCCAGGTCTCGGCGATGCGGGCGACCGCACGTACGGCACGGCGTGAACGCCCCACGCGTTCAGGCAGCACCGCCGTCGCGCTGCCACGGCACATCCGCCAC
>VGXN01000149.1 GCA_016873335.1 Phycisphaerae bacterium
TCCGCGCATGCTGCTGCTTGCCACAACGAGTGGATGGCTCGGCAAGCGTTGGGTGGATGCGCGCTGGGCGGCACTGCTTCAAGGAACGCGCGGGGAACTGCTCGCGAGCGGCATTCATGATGTGGTCCTCACGGGTGCGTCGGGCGAGGAGCCGCAGACTGCCCCCATCGCCGAGTCGCTTCGGCAGATCGCCGGACTCCGCGTGCACGACATGGCGGGGCAGTTGTCCGTCGCCGCCACGGTGGCTGCGGTGCGTGACGCGGCACTGCTGATCGGGCTCGATTCTGCGCCGATCCACATGGCGGTGGGGCTCGGGACACCTTTCGTGGGGCTCTACGGCGCCACGCGACCGTGGGTCGATGGCCCCTACGGCGGTGCAGCGTGGTGTGTTCACGGTGGTGCGGGGTTGCAACTCGATGTGCATGAACACCGCGATGCCGCGCGCGGCGCTGCCGTGATGGAACGCATCAGCGTGGAAGCCGTGGCGGGGCTCGTTCGGCGGCGGCTGCAATCGGCGGAGGTGGCAGCATGACATCGCCGCTGGTGCTGGCAAGCGCGAGCGTGCGGCGCAGGGAACTGCTCGATGCCGCGGGATTTCCTGCGACTGTTCTCGTCCCACGCATCGATGACGGACGGCTTCGCGTGCGTGCGGACCACGCGGGCGAGGATTGTTGCGCGCTCGCGTGGTTCAAGGTTGCACAGTTGCTGCGGCAGCGGGAACGCCTCACGCGTGAGGCGCCGAACGCGCGCATCATTCTTGCCGCGGATACGGTGTGCGTGCTCGATGATCAGGTGCTCGGAAAGCCGTCCGATGCGACGGCCGCGCGGCAGATGCTCAAGAGCGCCGTCGGTCGAACGCAGCGCGTGGTGACAGGTGTCGCGATCCACTGCATGGCATCGGGCCGACGCTTCCTGTCGAGTGATGTGGCGCGCGTGCGCTTCGGCGATGTTCCGACGGATCTGGTGGATGCGCACATCGCCGCGGGCGCGTGGCAGGGGCGCGCGGGTGGCTATCACATCGATGAAATCCTGCTCGCAGGCTGGTCCGTGGAGTGCGAAGGCGATCCCTCCACGATCGCGGGGTTGCCGCTGCGCATGGTGCTGCCCATCTTGCGAAGGCTGCTTGGCGCGGGTGGCGCACTGCAGACATGAGTGCGGATGAACGCCTGCTGCCGACATGGTGCGATCCCGCCGCGCGGATCGCCGCCGCCGCCTACGGGGCCGTCGTTCGCGCGCGAAACGCGCGCTTCGACCGTGGCGTCGGCGTTCACACGCTTCGTGTTCCCGTGGTGTCGGTGGGCAACATCGAAGTGGGCGGCACGGGGAAGAGCCCCGTGGTGCGTTGGATCGCTGCGCGTGCACTCGCGCGCGGATGCGTTCCGCTGATTGCGCTGCGCGGATACCGAAGCCACGGCGGACTTTCGGATGAGGCACTTGAACACCAACTGCTTCTGCCCGCTGCGCGCCTCGCGGTTGGCGCGCGGCGTTTGGACGAGATTCAGCAGGTCATGTCGGGTGATCCGAGCGTCGGGTGCGTCATTCTGGATGATGGATTCCAGCATCGCCGCATCGCGCGCGATCTTGATCTTGTGCTCGTGGATGCGCGTGCGCGCGGACTGCGCGGCGGGCTGTTGCCGCTCGGTCGGCTTCGTGAGTCGGGGCGGAGCATGGCGCGTGCGAGTGCGGTCATCGTCACTCGCGCATCCGCGGTCGATGCGCAGGTGAGCGCGCTCATCGAGTCGATGCATGGGCGACCGCCGCTCGCCTGGTGCGAGCACACATGGGCGGCGCTCTCCGTCCATGTGCTCGAGCCGTGCGGACAGCGCACATGCGCGTCGCAGTCGGTCGAGTGGTTGCGTGGACGGCGCGTTTCCGTGTGGGCGGGCGTCGGTCGTCCCGCGGACTTTGCCGAACAGTCGCGTGCATGCGGCGCGGAGGTCGTTCATGCGGCGCGGCTTCGTGACCACGCGCGGTACGGGCGCACGCAGGTTGCGCAACTCACGGTGGCTGCGCGTGCCGAGCGTGCGGAGGCAGTCATCATGACCATGAAGGACTGGGTGAAGGTGGCGCCTGATCAGTCGGTGATCGGGCTGCCCGTGATCGTGCCGCAACTGGA
>VGXN01000150.1 GCA_016873335.1 Phycisphaerae bacterium
TGTCGGCGCCCGTGCGTTGCGCTGTTTTTTGGATCGCATCTCGCCCACCAAAGACGGGAACCCCCGAAATGCGAAGGCGGTGAGTCGACTCGTTGTCGTCCAAAAAACCCACCGGCAAATAGGTCGAGCTCGGGTTGCGCAACATCGTATTGACGATCTGGATGCCACCTTCACCCGCGCCGTAGATCAAGATCTTTTTGGCGGTCAACTCGGACGGACGGCGCAGTTGTTCGCGCACGAGTCGCCATGTGTAACGACTCGCCGCTGTTAGAAACAGGCCGAGAATTCCGCCGGTAACGATCGCGCTACGGGGGAAAGCATCAACCGACCTGTCGGTAAAACGGATCGCAAGCAAGATCGTTGTCGTGATGAACGCCGAAAGAATCAGGCCTTTGACTTCGTCGAAACTTCCGTATCGCCATCGACGGCGATAAATTCCGACGAGGTAACCAATCGTTGCCTGAACAATCGCCACAACAGGAAGAGCTCGAAAAAGAATGCCTTGAACCGCGTTGGCTATGTTTCTTTCATCCTGAAGGTAGGCGCGCAAGATCAGCGCGATCGCCGCGGCGGCCGACCAGGCCAAAAGATCCAACACGAATTGGGCAAGTCCGGTGATCGAGACAAAACTCTTGCTTCGACTGACTCGCTCGGCGTAGAGCGCAACTCGCGTGCGAAATCGAATTTGGTCGGTCATTACTTTTTTGATTTGGAGTCTGGGTCTTTCGAGAGCGCGACGCCAATGACCTTGTTCCCTGATTTCTCCGCGATCAGCATGGTCGTCTCGAGTTCGGCGATCTTTGTCTCGTTCTGACTGGCAAGGATGAGCAGCGGCGAATTCAAGTCTGGCTTCAATTCATCCGCGGAAATACTCGAGGTCGGTCGGGTTACCGTCGTTCGACATCCGAGAATTCCGCCCAACTCAAGTGCGAGCGAGGACAAATCTTCATTTTGACTGATCGGAATAACTCGTAAAACCGTGTCATCATTGAGCTCGATTTTGCCCAAAACTGCCGAAGCGACTATCTCGAGAGAATTCGGGTTGTAGGCAGGGTCAACAGTGCCGAGAAAATCTTTCGCACCAACCAAACTCACGAGTTTTTTCGGAGTTCGAAGCACATTGTCGCTGACGGTCAGTTGCAACAAGATCAGAAAACCGATGATGAAACCCACGAGCATCCCGAATATGTAGGTGCTCTTGTTCACCGTTGAGATTTGCTCGCCACCGAAATATCGGCTCTCAGACACCATCTTTAGTTCGCCTGATGCAAGCGCGATTGATTCTTCAATCGCGGTCTTTTGAAGAGTCAACTTTGCAATTTGCTCGGCGGACAAATCCGCCGAACGGTCAAGCAACCGGTCAAAAAGTTGCAGAGACCTGGACAATCCGTTTTCGATCGAACTTTTTCGAAGCTCGGTCAACAGTCGAACATAGTTGGTGATCACTTCGTCGCAGTTTTCTTCGTCTGTTTCTGTGCATACGAAGCTGTACGACGAATTTGTCGCGGGAGTGAAGGTGAATCTTCGAGCTTCGGAGATATCTCTTTCGGTCGACAGCGAGAACTGAGTTTCGGACTTGTTTACAGTTAGATCCATTGAACTCGTTATGCCCGCTTTTGCCTTGGCAATGTATTCTTCGGTTCGCAGAATTCCTAGTTGACTTGTTTCGCTAGGTACGGGTTGCATGAATGTCGGGTTCAGTTCGACCAAAGCGAGCGGTGCCAATTCATCCAAAGCCTCGAAGGTTCGGGTGAGCGTGAAATATCTGGGGGTCGTTTGCAGGTCGGACTCTTGCCAGAACATCAGCATCAGGCCGATCAGCATGGTCAACGGCACGATCCACCACCGCTTGCGGGCGACACCCGAAAAAGTGTCGAAATCAAATGAAATTCGGCGCGGCGACTCGAGCGGTTTCACGTGAGTCAAGGCTATCAGTGCGGTTGTTTGAGATATATCGTCTCGTGAACCTGCAAAATGAGAGAATCAATTACGCCGAAAACGTTGCGGAGAACAATATGACGACCGATCTTGAGCGGATACTTGGATATCGAGACGCGATCGATTCATCGCAATCGATCTCAAGAGTCGCCGAGGAA
>VGXN01000151.1 GCA_016873335.1 Phycisphaerae bacterium
GGTGGATTGGTGGTCATGGTTGTCTCCTCATCGCTTCCGGCGTTACCACCGACTTGAGATCGGTTGGTGACCTTCAACGGGCCGGGCCCCTCTGGTCGTCTGGATGAAGTTCGCGCCCCTGTGGGGCACGATGGCACTGTGCCACAGGGGTGTTACGCACTATTGGGGTCGGCGTGTGACGCCCGATGGCGACATCACATTCCCGCCCCTGCCGTGCGTGAGAGAGGGTCACCCCGCGCGCTCTGCCGCGGCGCACCGTATCCCTACACCCCTGAAGGAGAATAGCAACGTGTCGAGTCCGTCCAGCCTGCACCACCTGACAAAGTCCGATTTCAAGCTGGGGCATGACTGCCCGTTCAAGCTCAAGTACAAGAAGGCGAAGTATCCGAGCACCCTGCAGGACAACGAGATGCTCGAGTTCTTCGCCGAGGGCGGCTTCATGGTGGAGGCGATCGCCCACGCCGTGATGGAGGCCAACCCGAATGTCGTCTTCGAGAAGACGCTGCAGTCAGGGCGGTACTCCGCGCGACTGGACGGTTTCGAGCAGTTCGCCGACCGCATCGTGCTGACGGAAATCAAGGCCAAGAGTGTCGACGGGGCGAGCCCCGACCAATTCTTCAAGCAGCGCACCCGCGAGGTGAATGGCGACTGGCTCGAGTACATGCTCGACATCACGTTCCAGGTGATGGTCGCCGAGGCGTGCTTCCCGGGTGTCACGGTCGTGCCGCAGATCTGCGTGGTGAACAAAAACTCACCGTGCAGTCTCGACGCGATCTACGCCAATATCGATCTCATCCCCGACAGCGATGATCGCGACCGCAGCCTGCCGCGTGCGGTGTACACCGGCGACAAGGTGGCTCTGCGCGCCGACCACTTCCTGGAGTTCATCAACGTGCGCGAGTGCGTCGATCTGTTGATGGATGAGGTGCGTGCAAAGGCCGCCGAGTTGCTCGACTTCCTGGATGGCAAGCGACCGGACATCACGCCGCAGCTCGGGCTGTCGCCGTGCAAGAACTGTGAGTACCGCGACGCCGATGAAACCAAGAATGGGTTTGCCGAGTGCTGGGGGCCCACCCCGCCGCGCGGCATGAACCTGATCGACATTTACCGTGCGGGTAACGGCAGCAACGAGATGAAGGCCGAGGTTGCCCGTCGCATCGCGTCGCGGGAGTTGCTGCTCATCGACTTCCCGGATTCGCTCCTGGCAGGCGGTGCTTCGTACGGGCCGACCCGGCGTAATCAGAAGCAGGCCGTTGTCACCGGTAAGGAAGTCGTGGGCGACGGGCTGGCGGCTCACCTGGCGAAACTCGCGTACCCGCTGCACTTCATCGACTTCGAGGCTTCGCGGATCCCGGTGCCGTATCTCGCCGGGATGAAGCCGTACGAAGTGGTGGCCTTCCAATTCAGTTGTCACACGATCGAGTCACCGACATCGACGAACCTCGTTCATCGCGAATGGCTCAACTTGCGTGATGTGTATCCGAACGAGGAGTTTCTGCGTGAGTTGCGCGCGGCAATCGGCGACCGCGGCACGGTGCTCATGTGGAGCGGCTACGAACTCACCACGCTGCGCCATGTGCGGCGTCAGTTGCGCGAGCGTGGACTGTTGTCGCCCGACCTCGCCGGCTGGTTGTCGGGCCTGATCGGCCCGGTGCCAGCCGATGGGGAAGAAGACAAGACAGTGGGAGCGCGCGTCGTCGACTTGCTGAAGATCAGTCAGGCCCAATACGCGCACCCCTTGATGCGCGGCAGCCACAGCATCAAGAGGGTGCTCGATGCCGTCTGGTCGGATGCAGCGCATCTGTGGTCTGACCCGTGGTTCGCGGAGTACTTCAAGAAGTCAGACACGGGCCACGTGCTCGACCCGTACGCGACGCTCGCCGCGCCGCCGCTGGCGGTAGATCTTGCGGCGACCGACGAGTCAGACGACACCGCCGTCACCGACGGCGTCGGCGCGATGCGCGCCTACCAGGACATGTTGTACGGCCAGCACAAGAATGATCCGTCGATTCGCGACAAGATGCGCGACAGCCTGCTTCGCTACTGCGGCCTCGATACGGCTGCGATGGTGATCATCTGGAAACACTGGCA
>VGXN01000152.1 GCA_016873335.1 Phycisphaerae bacterium
TGCCAGGCGGTTAGCCCAAGTTCGTCACCTGAAGGGGTAAGAAGGCGGCAAGCCCTTTAGAATCAGTCTAGGCAGTGGCCGAGTCTACACTACATTCGCCGTGGGCTCTCAAGACGATCCGGGAGTGTCAGGCCGAGCTGGTGAATCAGAGATCGCTGCGCAGCGGTCGGTTCGGTGATCCGGCGCAGACGAAGTTCGTGGCCGTCGGTGGTGGGCAGGACAATGTCGGCGGTTTGCAACGTCGACAGCAGCGCAAGGGCTCTCATTGGGCTGAGTGGCGCGGCGGCTTCTACACCGCCGGCAGTGGGCTCCAGAGGCGCCAGGCGCTTGAGCCGGTGCTTTAACGTCACCCAAAGAGCGTAGCCCAGGAACGCCACCATTACGTGTGCCTTGACCCGCGTCTCCAATTGATGAAACAAAGGCCGGATCGCGAGTTCGCTTTTCAGCGTTCGGAACGAGGCTTCCGCTTCGGTCAACTGCATGTACTTCGACCACAGTTGCCCGGCCGTATCCTCTTTCAGATTAGTGCGCAGCAGGTAGGCGCCTTCGCGCGATTCCCGCCACGCCTTACGGTCTTGTTTGATCTGCCAGAAGAGCCGCACACCTTCGGCTGTGGGCCGCAACTCGACTTCATAGAGATCGTTGACCTGTGGATGCCGTGCTTGGATCTTGCCCAACCGCCGCTCCATTTTGTTGCGGTCCTTCAGCCGCCCATTGGCAATGGTCTTCTCCAGCCTCGTCAGTGCGCTTTCCATGCGATCGGAGAACCGGCCGCGAATGGCCTTCTCCTTATCCTGGCGGCCTGTCGTGCGGCACAGCACATAGGTTTCCTCGCCCTCCGGGGTGGCGATCTTCTTCACCGCCACTTCGGGCCGCACCTGGCTCCAGCCTTCTTTGTCCACCAATTCCGCTTCATATTGCTTCATCTGACTGCGCGGCGTGCCCACCAAGTATTGGCCGTCGCGCTTGCGGATCGCGGCCAGGTTATCTTCACTCACGATGCCGCGATCGAACACCCAGATCCGCCGCGCCTTGCCGTACTTGCGCTCCACCATCCGCAGGATGGTCTCCATCGTCGAAACATCGGCGCGGTTGCCGTTGAACGTCTCATAGCTGTACGGAAAGCCCTCGTTGTTGACGATGAGCGCGATCACCATCTGCTCGCAGTCGGAACGATGGTCTCGTGAGTAGCCGCGCCGCATCATCGGATTGCTCTCCGCTGCTCCCTCGACGTAGGTGCTCGTCAGATCGTACAGCAATAGGTCGAATTCGGCTCCGAACAAATCTCCGTACCGCTGTTTGAGATGCCGCTCCAGTTGCGTCTTGTGCGGCAGAATCCGATCCAGACAGCGGTACAGGCGGGTGTCGTTGATCTTGCTTTCCTCGATCCCCAGCAGATCATCCAGTGCGGTCGACGGAAACCAGCGCTGTTCGATCGCCAACTCGCTCCCCGGCGCGCACAGCCGGTTAATCGCTAACACCGCCGCCACGCGCGACCAAGCGACATCGGCCTCATCGCCATCCACAGCTTGCTCGAAGAACCGGTCCAGTTCGAGCTGCTTCCACAATTCCAGTCCCAGCCAACAGGAGCCGAACTGCCGCGTCCTTTCCAACCGCACCTTGTTCACCAGCACCAGCGCCACTTGCGGATCGTTGCCGGCTGGTGGCTCTACGCTGGACGGAAACAGCTTGAGTTGTTGAGCTTCGCCCTGCTCGTTGAAGACCTCCACTGTCTTCTGCCAGCGCGCTTGGCTGGAGCCGTTGAGCTCGCCCAGGTGACACAACGTTCTTTGCCGTGGCCCATCGGGCGTGCGTACCGACTCCACCAACGACCAGTAGGTGTGTTGCTTGCCGTCCTTGCCGCGGTGATTGGGCCGCAAAAACATTCCAGACTGATCGTGTCATGGGATCGGAAAAACGACAAGAGGGTAGGTCTACACTACATCGTGTTCTCCGGACACGCGTACTGAAAACACGGCGCTTGTCTTGACTGAAACCTCGAAAATCGCTGAAATCGATGGTCCAGTGACGAACTTGGGCTAGAATTCGTACCGCAGCCCGAACTGCATCTG
>VGXN01000153.1 GCA_016873335.1 Phycisphaerae bacterium
GAGCGCGCAACGCACACGTTTGCGTTCAACAATGGTTACTCCGATGCGACTTACGCGAAGATCCGCGATGTCAACGAGGCATGCAACAAGGCCTTCTGCGCGAACGCCGTCACCATCGGCAAGAATCTGACGCCCGAGTTGGCGGGCACTTCCTTGTCGGTCAACGAGGCCTACATGAACTCCACAGTGGTGGGCGATGTGAATCTGCGGCAAATGCAGGATGATTGGGCGCGGCTTTGGCTGATGAACAGTCCATCGCCGCTGAGCCCCTATCCGATCGTCAATACCGGCGGTCGCCCCTGAGCGGAGACTGTCTGCTCGCGGGCTGCGAGCCAATCATGCTTCTCGCGGAGTGATCCGATCGCGACCGCCCATGTGCGGCCGAAGCGGGGCTGGAATCAGCACGCTGCCATCCGCCTGCTGATGCATTTCAAGCAGCGGGATCAGAATGCGTGGGCTCGCAACCACCGTGTTGTTGAGCGCGTAGGCAAAGGTCGTCTTTCCGCTCTCGTCCTTGTAGCGCAGGTTCAGTCGCCGACACTGGAAGTCGCCGAGTCTGCTTGCGGAGTGCGTTTCGCCGTAGGCGCCGCACGGGGAGCCATCCGAAGCGATCTCACCACGACCTGGCATCCAACTTTCGATATCGATCATGTCCTCGTTCTTCACGCCGAGGTCGCCGCTGCAGCACTGCAGCAAGCGGTAGGGGATTTGCAGCGACTGCAGGAGCATCTCCACCGACTCCATCATCGTCGCGTGCCATCGGCGGCTTTCGGCATCGTCGGCTCGGCAGACCACCACCTGCTCCACCTTGTCGAACTGGTGAATGCGGTAGAGACCTGCAGTGTCCTTGCCCGCGGCTCCGGCTTCACGGCGAAAACAGGTCGACACGGTGACATACTTCCGAGGCAGCGACTCCACAGCAAGGATCTCATCGGCGTGGAGTCCCATGAGGCCTACTTCACCCGTCCCCGTCAGGAAGAGATCGTGCGTGCTGCCCCGTGACGACTCGGCGATGTGGTACGCCTGCTCACGCCCTGCAGGGAAGAAGCCTGTGCCGACCATGCAATCCTCCCGCACGATCACGGGAATCCCCATCGGTTCGAATCCGCGCGTATCCACCATGAAGTCAAGCGCATGCCGCAGCACCGCCTGATGCAGGCGCATGCCAAGCCCCGTGAGCACATAGTGGCGTGTTCCAGACATCTTCACGCCGCGGTCAAAGTCCACAAGGCCGAGCGACTGCACAAGCTGAAGGTGGGTCTTGGGAGCGAAGCCGCGGTTCTGCGCAAAGGAACGCGCAGGGTCAAATCCTTGGGGATTCCACCGACGGATCTCGACATTGTCCTCGGTCCCCTTGCCGCGCGGCACATCATGGGCGGGCGGCTGCGGGACGGTGAGCAGAAGCGACTGCCACTCTGGTTCGACGTCGCCAAGCATGCGTTCGAGTACGGCGACTTCGTTCTTCAGTTGAACGGGCTTCGCTTCGAGTGCCGCAAGCTTCTCGGAGAGCGCAGCGCGCTCTGGATCCGCTGCTGACTTCAGCTGTCCCTTCAGTTTGCCGATCTGCGGTCCCGTTTCCTTGCCGAGGCGGTTCTGCTCTGCGCGCTTCTGCTCCAGATCAGACAGGATCCGGCGTCGCTGTTCATCGAGCGCGCGCAGCCGCGGGAAATCCACCTCCATGCCCTTATCGCGCGCACCTTGGATGAACCGTTCGGGATCGTCGCGGAACGCCTTGATATCGATCATGCGCGGAAAGGTATCGCGGATCATGTGTCCTGTCGGAGGGTCGCGCGACCGCATATCGTCCACCTGCCATGACGCGTGCGATTCAGGGTCGCCAACGACGGCTTGCCATCGGCGGTTGGATCGCTGCAAGCGTGGTCGTTGGTGTGACAGTCTGGAGCGCGGTCGCCCCGGCCGATCGGCTGACTTGGTGGCTTGAGATGGCGTGGGTCATCATCGGATTGCCGCTGGCTGTCTGGGTTGCACGCACACGGGGCATGACAGGGATGCTTGTTGTGCTCCTCACGCTGCACGCGA
>VGXN01000154.1 GCA_016873335.1 Phycisphaerae bacterium
ACGTGATCCGCCCCGCCGCCCACGAATGGGACGAGCGCGAAGAATTCCCGTGGCCGATCGTGCAAGAAGCGGCGCAGATCGGTCTCTACGGTCTCGACTTCATCATGAATGCGATGGGTGACGCGAGTGGCCTCACGTTGCCGGTGGCAATCGAAGAAATATTCTGGGGCGACGCCGGCATCGGCATGGCGATCATGGGTTCGGGTCTCGCGGCAGCGGGAATCGCCGGCAACGGCACGCCCGAGCAAGTGATGGAGTGGGTGCCGCAGTGTTACGGCACCGCCGACGACGTGAAGGTCGGTGCGTTCTGCGTGAGCGAACCTGACGCGGGTAGCGATGTGAGTTCGTTGCGCACGCGCGCGGTGTACGACGAGGCGAAGGACGAGTGGGTGTTGAACGGCACGAAGGCGTGGATCACCAACGGTGGCATCGCCAACGTGCACGTCGTGGTCGCCGCAGTCGACCCCGAGCTGAAGGGTCGCGGTCAGGCGTCGTTCGTCGTCCCACCGAACACCAAAGGACTGAGCCAAGGTCAGAAGTACCTGAAGCACGGCATCAAGGCGTCGCACACCGCGGAAGTGGTGCTCGACGACGTGCGCGTGCCGGGGAAGTGCCTGCTCGGCGGAAAGGAGAAATTGGACGCCAAGTTGGCGCGTGCCCGCGAACGTGGCAAGACGGGTGAGGCACAGCCGGCGATGAAGACCTTCGAGGCGACGCGACCGGCGGTCGGTGCGCAGGCGCTCGGCATCGCACGCGCGGCGTACGAATATGCACTCGACTACGCAAAGGAGCGCAAGGCGTTCGGCAAGCCGATCATCATGCACCAGGCCATCGCGTTCAAGTTGGCCAACATGATCACGCGCATTGACGCGTCACGCCTGCTCATCTGGCGCGCGGCATGGTTGGCAAAGAACGGCGGGTTCAAGAACGGCGAAGGTTCGATGAGCAAGTACTACGCGTCGGAAACCGCGGTGCGAGTGACCGAGGAAGCCATCCAAATTCTCGGTGGCTACGGCTACACGCGCGAATACCCGGTCGAGCGTTGGCACCGCGATGCGAAGATTCATACCATCTTCGAAGGCACGAGCGAGATCCAGCAGTTGGTCATCGCGCGGGCAATCTCAGGGATGCGGGTCGAGTAGTCGTCGGCGCATCGTAAGTGCTGGTGGCAGCTAGCGATACGACAAGTCAGTAGTGTCAGAACTTCCTATGTGGTCAGTCGTTCGTGAGGAGTATGGCAACGTTGATGCACTCAGGGTTGTTGAAACCTCTCATCCAATAGTTGCTGACGACGAGATTCTTGTGGCGGTGCACGCGAGTTCGGTGAACCCAGCCGACCGCTACATCATGATGGGGCAGCCACGACTGATTCGACTCACCGAGGGCTTGCGCAAGCCGCGCACCGCCAACTTGGGCAGCGATTACGCGGGTGAAGTCGCAGAAGTCGGTTCGCAGGTTAAAGATGTTGCAGTGGGTGAGCGGGTCTTTGGCTGGTCGAAAGGAACCTGGTCACAGTTCATCAAGGTCAAGCCCAAGCAGGTGCACCGCATGCCACACAACATGACCTTTGCAGAGGCCGCCTGCGTGCCCCTTGCAGGTCTGACTGCCATCCAGGCGCTGGCGAAGGTGAGCATCGCGCAAGGGCAGCGCGTGTTGGTGATTGGCGCATCAGGTGGAGTCGGTACATTCGCGATACAGCTCGCGAGGGTGATGGGTGCACAAGTCACGGGAGTGTGCAGTGGGCGCAATGTTGAGTTGGTCCGATCACTCGGCGCTGATGATGTGATCGACTACCAGAAGTCTGACTACACGGCAATGGGTCGACAGTTCGATGTCGTGTTTGACGCGGTAGGTGATCGCCCGATCAAGGAATTGAGCAGGATCATCGTGCCCGGCGGTGCTTATCTCGCGGTCGCCGCCGCGATGGACCTCAGCGTGCGTGCGCAGCGGACGTTTGGGCCGCTGGCGCGAACATTAGGTCTTGCGGTGCGCCGACGCGCCCATGGTCGACG
>VGXN01000155.1 GCA_016873335.1 Phycisphaerae bacterium
CCCCAGTCGCCGAGGTGATTCTGTCGGAACACGGTCCAACCGAGTCGCTCGTGCAGGCGTGCCATCGAGTCGCCGATGATCGAGGCGCGCAGATGACCGACATGCAGTTGCTTCGCCACATTGACGCCGCAGAGATCGACGGCCACACAGCGACCATGCCCGGGCGCTGGAACACCAAGCGCGGGGGTGTCCATCTCGTGCAGCGCGTCGGCGATGATCGAGGCTCGCAGGGTGATGTTCACGAAACCCGGACCTGCCACCTCAAGCTTCTCGCAAAGTGGATCGAGCGCTGCAGCGCCTGCGGTGAGGACCTCCTGAGCCAAGTCACGCGGGTTTCGACCGAGCGACTTGGCGAGTCCCATCGCGAAGTTCGCCTGGAAGTCGCCAAAGCGCGCTTGTGTCGCCGCCTTCAGCGCAGGATCCGCCGATGCGCCCGCTTCTCCGAGGGCGCGGACAAGCGCGCTGCGAAGCGCCGCATCAAGCTTTGCCGGCAGCGCTGCTGCGGGGCGCGGTTCGGAGTGGGGTGATGTGTTGGGTGGTGCGGACATGCTTTCAGCCACCCAGCACATGCGATGCCTTGCGATAGATGCGGTTCATGAGCGCGGAGTCAGGATGCGGGGCGTTCGCGCGCGAGCGTTTGGCGGACGCGCCATCTCGTGCGTGCCAACGCGCGGCGATCAGCAGCATGTCGATCAGCGAGTGCCAATCGTCGAGCGACACGAACTCGGGTGCGATGCGGGCAGGGCGCGCGCCGCCGATCACGCCGTCGATGTCCGACATATTGTGGTAATTGCCAAGCGGCAGGCAGAGGCACGTGGATTCGAACCCGTGCGCGGCGAAGGCGGTCGCTTCACACGCGCCGCCCGCCATGAGTTTGCGCTGCCAGCGAAACGCGCTGTTGGTCTTGGCGTGCTTGGTGAACGCCCGCGACAGCGCGTTTGTGAATGCCGAGTCGAACACGCTCAGGCGGTCGCCCACGCGCAGGATGGCGCCGTTGCCGATCGGCGAATCGTGCGGGAAACTTCGGGAGTTTTCCAGGCACAGCAGTCGGGCCCCGCGTGGAATCAGCATGCCACGGGCCGCGTGGATGGCGCCGATGAAGCCAACCTCTTCCGCGACGGTGAAGAGGAGCCCGATGTTGCGCGCCCAGCGTGCACGCAGGAGCGCATCGAATGCGCAGCACGCGGCCGCCACCGCCGCGAGATCGTCGCAGGCGTGCGTTTCAACCACGCGCACTTCGCGCGGCGTTCCATCCGCCGTCGGCGCACCGACCGCGCGGCTCACGAGCCGCGGCGCGGGCAGAAGCCAGCGAGCGATATCTCCGACTGCTGGCGCACCATGTGCGCGTCCGTGGAGTCGCGCGGTCACGCGCTTGAAGGGCTTCGCATTCGCATGGAGTGCGGTGATGGTGGCTCGCGTTGTGCGACCCGCAAAGTCCATGATCTCGATCGGGGTTCCAACGAAGTAGGGATCGTGCACGCCGCCGCGGAACTCCAGTTCTGCGGTGTTGCCGCGTCGGTGTGTCACGATGAAGGCGGGATGATCCAGATGGGCGGTCACAAGCAGGGGCTGCGCGCCCTTGTCTCGATCCTTCCGCTGGATGAGATAGTTGCCTGCGTCGTCACGGCGCACATCGAGCCGCTTGCGCATCGGATCGAGCCAGCCATTGATCCACGCCATCACGCGCTCCTCATGCCCCGCGGCAGTCGGCAGGCTTGTGACTTCGAGGAGTCGTACTTCGTGAACGATGTGCGCGCGACGCGCAGGTGCCGCTTTCGCTGCGGGCGAACGGCGAGGGCGGGTCGCGGTGGAAGGCATCGGCGGAGGATAAAGTGTCGCGTTCCCCATGTCCGACTTCGCTCCCATCCCTGCGATTCTCGATGACCTTCGGGCTGGTCGCATCGTGATCCTCGTGGATGACGAAAGTCGCGAGAACGAAGGGGACCTGGTGTGTGCCGCGGAGCATGTGACACCCGAAATGGTGAACACGCTGACTCGGCTTGCGG
>VGXN01000156.1 GCA_016873335.1 Phycisphaerae bacterium
TTTCTGTGTCGCCTTGTTCATGGTGCAGAGCGCCCTTGTTGTACCAAGCTCCAGCATGATTCGGATTAATCTCTAGTGCGCGGTCATAGCATTTGATTGCGTTTTCTGCATCGCCTTGTTTACCATACAGAACGCCCTTGTTGAACCAAGCTTTAGCATCATTTGGGTCAATCTCTAGTGCGCGGTCATAGCATTTGATTGCGTTTTCCGTGTCGCCTTTTTCACCTAACAGAAAGCCCTTGTTGAACCAAGCTTTAGCATCATTTGGGTCAATCTCTATTGCGCGGTCAAAACATTTCATTGCGTTTTCTGCATTTCCTTGCATACCAAGTAGTGAGCCTTTGTTGTGCCAAGCTTTAGCATCATTTGGGTCAATCTCTATTGCGCGGTCAAAGCATTTCATTGCGTTTTCTGCATCGCCTTGTTTGTCGTACAGAGTACCCTTGTTGTTCCAAGCTACAGCATTATTTGGATCAATCTCTGTTGCGCGGTCATAGCATTTGATTGCGTTTACTGTGTCGCCTTGTTTGCCATACAGAAGACCCTTGTTGTGCCAAGCTCCAGCATCATTTGGATCAATCTCTGTTGCGCGGTCAAAGCATTTGATTGCGTTTACTGTGTCGCCTTGTTTACCATGTAGAATGCCCTTGTTGTGCCAAGCATCAGTAAAATTCGGATCAATCTCTATTACGCGGTCATAGCATTTCATTGCGTTTACCGCATCGCCCTGATCATCAAACAAATAGCCCTTTTTGTGCCAAGCTTTAGCATAATTCGGATTAATCTCTATTGCGCGGTCAAGGCATTTGATTGAGTTTTCTGTGTCGCCTTGTTTGTAATACAAAAAGGCCTTGTCAATCCAATCTTTAGCATTATCAGACATGGTACAATTATAACACAAAGTGATATTTAATGATTTAACTATACTTAATCTTAGGTATAGTATTATTTAGTATTACTTAATTTTTGTGCCTAAATTTCAGGTTTCATTTTGAAAAATCTCCCGTTCAATTAATATTAGATAACAGCGTAATTTGATGCTAAATGGATGATACATTGCTTTACCCGACAGAAAGATACCGCTGCATTTCTTGCAATGGTTCAAAGATTGGATTTATCATAAACAAAATAGACTATGCCAAAATATTTCGGATAAATAACGGACTGGCAAAAATATCCGAGCTAACAGATCCGAAAAATTACAAGAGATATCCATTATGGCAGTGCAAGTCATGCTATGAAGTTGGAGTATATTATTTTGAGAAATAAAGAATTCATTTTCCAGTGCAGAAATCTCGGCGCCAGACATTATGAAAAAATCGCCAGGGCAATATCAGATTATGGACCATTAACTGATGAGCAGATTTGCGATTATTCTGGAGTAATCAGGATTGA
This sequence comes from Phycisphaerae bacterium, assembly GCA_016873335.1. GTDB lineage: Bacteria > Planctomycetota > Phycisphaerae > Phycisphaerales > SM1A02 > F1-60-MAGs104. The sequence continues at coordinate 1,396 of VGXN01000156.1, forward strand.
CCTGACAAGATCTGTAATTTCAGACATGAAATCACATGGATTGCTACAGTCATTTAGGGTTTTAGTGCCAGAAAAAAACTGGCATGTCACCAAATACAAGATCAATTACTAAAAAACATGACTTTATTTGCAGTAATTTGGCAAAAGCTGCGCGGACATCGTGTCTGCTCTGACCAAAGAAACAAGACTGCCTGAGAAAATTCTAGTCAGCAGAATACGGTATAGTCAATAGCCGCCAGGACTCTGGGTCCATTCTTTCTTCATGACATCGATTTCGGTTTTTAACTCATAGGCTGCCATGTCTATTGCATACTTTACAATTGCATTTTCAGTCGAGAAAAAGCCACTGAACTTGCCTTCGCCGACATCTTCTGCAACCAAACCGACTGGGCCATTTTGATCACGAGTGACGACCATCCATACTGTCTTGAGGCTAGTTCCAACACATGAAACCACGGTTGCATGAGGTGGAATTGTCTGCGCCAAGTATGGGTTGTTAAAATTACCAATAATCCAGATTTTCGGGAGGCTCTTCATTAGTTTCATGTATCTGCCTTCTACGT
>VGXN01000157.1 GCA_016873335.1 Phycisphaerae bacterium
GTCACTTGAGGACATGCTCTTGGGTTAGTTCAATGATGGGTATGTTGGTGGTACTCGCATGGCGACTGTGAGGCCAGAGAGCGAGCCATGACTAATGAAACTCGAATGATGCATCGACAGTTCTTCGTCTCTGTGTCCTTATTGCTCGCATCAATCTGCCTGCCCAGTCTCGCGAGGCCCACTTTTGGTTCTGGTGCCGTTGAGAACTGTCGGCTCCAGGAGTCGAGTTATCCACGGCAACTGAATGACCATTTGTTCACCGGGTTTCCTGCGATCTCAAAGAACTTTCCGAGTTCTGGAACGTTCACACTCGCCATAATCCCAGTTCATTACCGGGACCTCCCGGCTGAGGCGGAGCCACTTCGCCGAGTGCGCGATGATATGACGACATTTGTTGAATATTTCGATTTACAGACCGAAGGAAGAGTGAAGTTTCAATGGAGGGTTAGAGAAACCAGCATTCTCCTTCCAGGGTCTGAAAACGAACTGGAGAACATGAAGGGGAGTGCTGACGAAGCAGAATTTGCGAGACGCATCCTCGCGACTGTTGATTCCGTCGTCGATTTCACGGGCGTGCACAGTGTCGTATTTGTTCTCCCTCCAGGCAGCAAAAATCGTGGGGGAATTCAACTCATGTATCCGATGAAAATTTCCTCGCTGCTGGGAACACGAGAGGGTGGTTTGTACAACTTCGTGATGGCCGGGACGCATTTTGGAAATGCGATTCGACCCGAATGGTCCTACTGGGCTCACGAGTTGGGACATGCATTTCACCTGCCTGATCTTTACGCGCAGCCGTGGAGTCCAACTGCGAAAAATATTCGCAACTTTGAGGCTCCTGGTCCATTCCACGGCTGGGATCTCATGGCCAATCAGGATGGACCGTCTCGGTCAATCAATATGTGGTTGCGATGGGTGCGTGGATGGGCCGCGGACTCGCAGATTGTGTGTAAGCAAATATCAGATTTCGGTGATTATCAGACAGATCTAGTCCCGTTGGAGACTTCATCCCCGGGCACGAAAGCGGTCGTCATTCGGTTCTCGGGTACGCGAGCGCTAGTGATCGAGTCACGGCGTGAAACCAAGTTCAATCTGCAAAATAGTTTTATCGATGAAGGTGTTCTCGCGTACGAGGTTGATACCTCACTCGGACACGGCGAGATTCCGATGATCCCGGTCAAGAGAAGCAGGCAACTCTCGGTGAATCCCGGGGGTGACAGGAATCCGCCGTACTTCGACGCACTTCTGACGGAAGGACAGGTATTGAAGTACGAAAACTTGTACGTCAAAGTGGTTACTTCGGGGAAGTGGGATACGATTCGAATTTCGTCAGCTGAACTTCTGGAGTCGTCCCCGTCCACGACAACAACCTCAACTACTACAACGACCTCAACTTCAATTGCGGGGACTGTGCCTAGAAGAGCTGATGCAGCAGTGATGCCTGTGCGACGAAAGTCGATTGTTTGTGTGCGCGGGAAAACAGTCAGAAGGATCTCGGGCGTCAAGCCCATCTGCCCGACTGGCTTCATAAAGCGCCAAATGAACTGATCCGAGTAAAAGCGGCAGAGCACAATCTGGACGTTCTCATACGAGCCCTCACCGAAATGGTAAGGATTTGGTACGGTGGCTAACGCAGCCCACGGTGGAGACGTAGGACTTACTGCGTAGGGCTTGCATCACACCGTTTTACTGTGCGGGCAGGTCGGGGAGGTTGGGGTAGTGGGCTTCTGATTCGCCTTCGATTCCCGACGTCGCCTCAAGTCGCTGTTGGTTCCGACGATGCCATGCACGAGATGCCAACAGCAATCTGGGTTCGTCTCGGATGCCGTGGGGGTTGGCTAGGCGGCCCAACCTGTTGCGCTGAAGTGTTGCGCGATGAAGTCCGCAACTTCGCATCCGCACAGTTCGTGATGCAAGGCTTGTGACGTGACATTGCCCGTAGTGGGTG
>VGXN01000158.1 GCA_016873335.1 Phycisphaerae bacterium
AGTCGACCATCGGCAGCCAACGCGAACGCCGTCGTCATCCCGCAACTTGGGCAGGGAATACCCATCGTTGCCGGCCAAGAGCACGACGGCAATCCAAGCTGCCGGTGCGTTCCAAATCCTGCCGCCGCGGGTTGCAGCCACGCAGCGACTCCAAGCAGCGCAGCACATACCAGCGCCACGAGCGCCATCACGGCGCGTTCACCGCGCGGCAGTCGATCCTGCATCACGATGGGCACAGCAGCAAGTGTGGAAGCAGCACCGCTCATACGGACCATCATCGTAATCGACCGAAACCCACCAAGTCACGCCACAAACCTTCGCCACCTGTGAACCCAAAGCGCCGAACTGCAGCGCAGCCCTTGTAGTCTCTGTGCGAATGCAACCTTGGATCGATGGGCATCTCGATCTGGCATACATCCATCAGGCCTGCGGCGATATCCGCCGCGCGCCTGCGACGACCGAGAACCGATGCGTCAGCCTCCCAGCGCTGCAGGAGGGCGGTTTCGGCGTCGTCGCGGCCACGATCTTTCTCGAGCCTGGCGTCGACGCCGCGTCGCACCCGTGGGGATACGAAGGACCGCAAGATCTCGCCGGCGCGCAGCGCGCCGCGCTCGCGCAGTTGGCGATCTACGAGTCGCTGGAACGCGATGGGTTGCTGCGCATCATCCGCACGGCTGCGGATCTGCACGCGCGCGGAGGGCTTGGCGTTGTGCTGCTCATGGAGGGCGCAGATGCGATCGCCAATGCGGCGGACGCTGCGCGTTGGTACTCGCGCGGCATCCGCATGTGCGGACTCACTTGGGCAAAGGGAACGCGGCACGCGGGCGGGAACGCCGAGGGCGCAGGGCTCACCGCCAGTGGACGCGAGCTCATCACCGCCTTCGATGAACTCGGGATTCTGCACGACGCGAGTCATCTCTCGGACGCTGCGTTCGACGATCTGCTCGCGCACACCACGCGCCGAGTGGTCGCGTCACACTCGAACGCCCGCACGCTGCTCGGCGGTGGACAGCGGCACATGACCGATGCGCAGATCCGTGAAGTCGCACGGCGCGGCGGCGTCATCGGACTGAACCTCTACGGCAAGTTCCTGGCAGCAGGACGCGCAGCAACGATCGATGACGCGATCGCGCACATCGATCATGTCGCCGCGACCGCCGGAACACGCGCGGCCTGCGCTCTCGGGTCGGATTTCGACGGCGGCTTTACGCCCATGGATGTGCCCGAAGGACTCCGATCGCCGCAGCAGGTTCATGCGCTGCTCCCACGGCTGCGTGCGCGCGGGTGGAGCGATCAGGATTGCAACGGCTTCGCGCACGGCAACTGGCTTCGGGTGCTTGATGCGTCCCTCAGCATGAGCGGTCACAGCGCACCAGCGGCGGCGGACAACATCAGCGCGCCGGCGCCGCGTTCTGCTCGTTGTTGAGATCGATTCGCCGCCGTACGACGCGCCCGCCGACATCGAAGTCGACCGCCGCATGCAGCAGAACACCGCTGCGGTGCAACCCAACAGCATGCGTAGGATCCGTCAGCAGCAGATGCTCGGTGATCGCACCGCACGCGGCGACTGCCGGCACCGCAGCGCACAGAAGCGCCCAGTTTGCGCGCGCCCACGCCGCAGCGATCCGCAGATCGGCAGCGGCGTGCGCACCCGCAAGCAGATGAAGACCGCGCGCATCCGTCGCCAGCAGAACACTTGCCGCATCGGGGCAGCGGAACGCAAGCGGTTGAAGTTCGGGAAAGAGTGCCGCGGGAACGCTCGCGTCTGCGATCACTGCTGCAGTCACTGGAGCAGCGACTGGTGCCGCGACCGCCGCCGCGGGCGGGGCGATCGGCGCAGTCGCTGGGACAGTCGGCGACAGAGTCGGCGCGCTTGCGGCCTGCGCAACTGGCCACGCTGGCTGCGGCGTGTTGGCAGTCCCAGCATCACCGCTGCGCG
>VGXN01000159.1 GCA_016873335.1 Phycisphaerae bacterium
GGTCCCTGCCGCACCTTCCACATTGGAGTCGGCGACATTCTCGTCCTGATCACGGATGGCTACTTTGAAGCACAGTCACCGCTGCACGAGTGCTGGGGCGAGGGTGCTGTTTGTGCGCTGATTCGTCGCCTCCGCGACGAGCCATGCGATGCGATCTGCAGTGCCCTCGACCAAGGCGCACTTGAGTTTGCGCAGGCCTCTGCGACCGACGACGACCGCACTGCGATCATCTTGCGCAGGCGATTCTGATCCGGTCTCAATTGGGAACGAGCCGCTCCCAGCGCGATTCACTTTGCGCGCAGGTGGAGTACGCCGTCTTCTGGGGCCTCACCGGATCGGACATCCTCGACCGCAGCGAGATACATCGCACTCAGCTTGGACGCGCCATACTTGGACTCGAAGGCGCGCCACGCCTGCTCGGCATCCGCCGTCCGCTTCTCGCGGAACAGTCCAACCGCCGCCTCGGTCGCCGCGATCCAGTCACCATCCGCATCTGCGGGGCACGCCTCGAAGATCTCCACGGGCTTCGACTGACCAACGACCACAATCGCACCAAGGGCGCGCGTACGCACGTGTGGATTGCCGCCTTGCGACATGAATCCTCGGTGGGTCGGACCATCCATCAGGATTGCCGTGCCGAACTGTTTGTTGGCGCTCTCCAGCCGAGCGGAGAGGTTCACGCAGTCTCCGATCGCCGTGTAATCGTTCAACTTGGGTGGCGCGCCGCAGTCACCGACAACGGCCTCACCCGTGGCGATACCAAGGCGAAGGGAGATCTTCGGCGATCCATCCTCTGCACTCTTGCCAAGTTCCGCGACAGCCTTCTGACACGCCACGGCACTCTCCGCTGCCATCGACTCCTGCCGCGGCTCATCACCAAAGGCTGACCAAAACGCCATGAAGCCATCGCCAAGGAACTTGTTGACATAGGCGTTTCGGGCGACCAGTTCTTCCGACAGTTTCCCGAGATACGTGTTCAGCGTGCGAACCACCCCAGGTCCACCGAGCGCCTCAGCAATGGAAGTGAATCCTGCAAGGTCGCCAAACATGACGGTGATCTCCCGCTCCTCGCCTGACATGGAGACCGCCTCTGGGTCTCCAGACAACTTCGCCACCAACTGCGGCGAGACACGAGCTGCGAACTGCCGGTTGATGCGAGCTCGGTCGCGTGCCGTGAGCACGGCGACCACGGCGGTCGTTGTCGCCCAAGATCCCACAGGAGACACCGTCGGCGCCACGAGCGGCATGATCCAATTCAGTTCGTTGAAGCAGAACACCCCGGCAACAAGCAGCCACCCACCTGCAAGCACCAGTGTCAGCAAGGAACTGAAGCCAACCGAAAGAGATGCCGCGATCCAAGTCGCTGCGATGCCAAGCGCCACAATGACAAGAGGATCGACCCAGGCAGGAGCGGTTTGACGCGCATGCCTCTCGAGCACCATGTTCGCCGCGACGACATGCACAAACACACCTGGGGTCTTTGAATGGAGTGCCGTTGGAACAAAGTCAGCCGCCACACCAGTGGCTGTCCATCCAACAAACACGAGACGCTTGGCGACCTTCCCCCGCAGTTCCTCTTCAAGCATCCGAAACTTGGGCTCACTCTCTTGTAAGTTCCTGAAGGTCTCGATGAACGTTCGTGCATCTGTCGGATCGTCGAGGAAAGCGACATCCTTTTCGACTGCGGCGCACAGACTCGCGGCGTCCTCATGTGTTGCCCATCCATACTCCATCCCGTCAGGACTGCGCACGAGACTCTCCCGCAATTCCTTCAGTCGCTCACGGTTCCTCTCGAGTATCTGACGATTCTCACGCGTATTGAGCAGCATTCCGATGGAGAGGACCGGTCGTTCACTCCCTTGCATGCCGTGCTGTGTCCACTCCCCATAC
>VGXN01000160.1 GCA_016873335.1 Phycisphaerae bacterium
TACCGATGAACGAAGTGCCAGAAATGTCGAGTTCATCTGCAGTTGTGTATGGATCCGGCAGGGTGTTATCTTTGTAAACTGCTGTGACGGTGTCACCTTCTGCGACTCTGAGTCTTGAACCGGAAGAGCCTTCGTCAGTTGTGAAGAACACAGTGCCTTCGAAGATTCCAGTTGCCTCATTAGTCTCAGTTACAGATAACTTGATACCTCCTGCGTCTGAATCAGAGTAGACATCAACTTTAAAGTTGTCCACTGATTCTGGGTTCAAATTCATATCTGGATCAATTATTCTAATTACACCCTGACCTGATGCTGGATACGATGCCTCTAACCAAGAGACTTCTCCGATGTTCCATCGAATTAACGCAGAGCCGACAACTGTTTCATCCTCTGTAAATTCAAAGGATACTGAAACACCATCATCATCGTTTGCCTTTAAGAAACCGTTGGTTGGACCAAGGTCTTTTGAAGTGCTATCCGATGAGGATAAACCAGTAAAGTTCGGTGCATCGTAACCGCTGGAGTTACCAGTTGTGGTATCACCATCAGCATCGAACGCGAATCCTGTGAGAATTACTTCTCCAGTGAATATTCCCGTATCGCTGCCGGTTTCGGCCAAATGATATTCAGTTAGTTTGCCTGCTCTTGTTGTAACTCTGACTTCGTCATCTTCAGTATCGCCTATTGTGTCGACGAGGTTTGTATTCATGTTATGGTCAGGTGCTATTACAGTAATGTACACTTTATCAGTCCATGTGTAGACTTTTTGATCAAGTTCTACGGTTGCTCCGAAGTTTGATGTAAAGATTGTCAAGTTGACATCTGTTTTATCATCACCAATATGGTCTGCGCCAGATGGTCCGTGGTCAGTGTATTCCAATTTGACCTCTTCGCCTCTATTGAGTTTAGTAGAAGCCAAGGTTTGTGGAATTTCTAACACGACCTGGAAGATACCAGTGCTGTCTCCAGTTTCTCTGAGGACAGATGGTTCTGCATCCCATGAATCGCTTGATGTACAACCGCCAACGGTCTTTTTATCACCGATGGTACAGGTTGCTGCGTCGGAGTCCCATCTGATCAAGTCAAGGTCATACGATTCGGCAGAATCTGAGTCTCTATCAAAGTCAGGCTCTATGAGTGTTAAGATCATATCGCTTCCAATGATGTAGACAGATTTGTCGGATTGTAATGCACCGTTTCTTAGATCAAATGTTGCAGAATCGCTTGATGTGTTTGGTGAACCAGATGCATCTACTGGATCTCTGTATTCTACTGTGACTATGTCACCTTGTAGGATACAATAAGAGCCTGATGATGCTGCCTCTTCAAATCTAATAGTTTGAGATGTAGATCTCGTACTGTTGTTTGCAGAGACAAATTTCTGGGTCGAGCTACCACTGCCGGTTGGGCAAGCTGTGCTTGCCGGTCCGTCTGTGTACTTGACAGTTAAGGAGAACTCGAAGATTCCGCTGTTTGGAGCGGTTTCTGCGATTGGTCCTAACTCTCTTGTTACAAAGCCGGTGTTGTCAACGGAATCAGTTGTGATCTTGCCGTTGAATCCGACTGTGGTTGTTGCAGTAGAGTTTGCTCCTGCTGTTGCTAGGTAAACCTTGGAGGTTCCTCTAGAAACATACACAGAAACTGGTCCGTGGTTCGTTACTGAACCATCTTCTTGGATTTTGTCCTCACCAGTTGCTGATGTATCAAAGTCGGGGTCGTTCACTTGGATATGCAATACTACATCACCACTACCAATTGTCTCAGAAGCGGAATCAACATTGCTGCTGATACCCTTTGAGTGAATTGGGAATACTGAGAAACCTGCAGGGCCTGTAGCGCCTGTGGTA
>VGXN01000161.1 GCA_016873335.1 Phycisphaerae bacterium
CAGCTTCAACATTCTTAACAACATCTACTGGAACTAGTGTGAACGTAACATCAAACATTTCAGGAATTCAATTCCAAGAGTGGATGTCTGCTAACGCAACATCTGCTTTTGCAACAGGAAATACCGGAAATGCTGTTAGACACTTCATAAGCTTCGATATTCGTTCAATCCATGATGGATTAAGCAATCAAGCAACACTTCAACAAATCACAATAGGAAACTTATCCAACACTAAACAATTTGTACTTGTACCATCAACTACAACTGACTTCCAACAAATACTTGGACTCAGTGTGGTTAGCGGTACGGGAGACAGCGGTGTTGGAGAAGGACACGTAGCAAACTTCACCGCAAAAGGTGCAAGCGCTCCGTTTGGACCAAGATCTACAGGTGATGTCATGATCAACTTTGCAATCAAAGCTGCATCAAGTGACACCACATTAGAAGGTGGAGTATATCCAATCACGGTTGATTTCCTAAGATTTGGAAACGCTAACGATGGTAACGATGCATCCGAGAGATACAACGATGCAATCTATCGTTTAGAGTTGGAAGAGACAGGCGATAATACTGGTGTATTCGGTGGAACCATCGAATATGTTATGTTGAATCAACTCAACGCAAACCAAACCAGTACATTTACCGGTCTAAAATACATCGATGATGGAGTTGTAATGGCCGTAAACGAAGACCTCACTGATGAGGATTCAGTACGTGTCAATTACCTTGACTTGGGAAGAGATGGTGTATCAACACAAATCTCTGCACAAATCGAGGCACCAACTCACAGCGGTGTAATCAGCTTCGATAAACCAGCATACAAAATAGCCGATACAGTAACAGTTACACTAGAAGACGCAGACCTTAATGTTGACTCTGCACTAATAGATATCTATACCACATTCAAATCAACGAATGATGTTGCAACCGAAACCGTAGGAAAGTCTGGATATGGACGCTTCGATTCGAACGCGGTACCATACGGACAACTCGTAAAGGTTTCAATTGGTGGCGCTAAATGGGAAGCTAAAGCTACAAACAGTTGCACCGGAACCGTATCAGGTTCTGATGGATTAAATGACAGCGGCTTCATACTTGTTGAAACAAGTGAAAGCTCTGGAATTTTCACTGGTGACTTCCAAGTCCCAGGCAACTTCTGTGCAAGCAGCTCAGCAGCACTATCATCAGCAACAGGTAAAGATCTAGAAGTCAGATATGCAGACTTTAGAGATGCATCAGGCGAAATGCTCGAGGTCAGTGATGGAGCAGCAATCAGAGCAAACACAGGTTCTGTGAGCTTTGATAGATCTGTCTATCCAGTACCATTTGGAACAGTCGATGACTACAGTGGCACCACAGGAGCTGCAAGCCCTAACGGTCTTTCAGTATTCCCAATTCACGCAAAAGGTCTCAGCAGCAATGTTGATACCGCTGCAGAGACAATTGGTGATGGTGATGTAGTTTTGTATGTCCAAGTGAACGACCCAGACTTTGATGTATCCGCAACTGGTGAAGACAAAATCCAAGAAGCTGGCGAAACAGCCGACCATGGACCAGTCTCAGTGTATGTTTCTAGAGGAACCACAAAGGTTTACCTAGCAACAGCAGGATTCAGTTCCGCAACTGGAAGCAACGGCAAGATCACAACTGATTCCGTTGACAATACCGGCTATGTAACAAGAGAGTTAGGACCAATCGTAGAAACCGCTCCAAACAGCGGAATCTTCGAGTTCGCCTTAACTGTCAAGTACACAGACGGACCAGCATCAACAGCATGCCCATCCGGCACAAGCACCTCAACCCAGAAATACGTCTCTGCAAACAACAGTACGAGATCAACATCTC
>VGXN01000162.1 GCA_016873335.1 Phycisphaerae bacterium
ATCGAACCATGGGACACGTTGCTCTTGGGGCTGCTCCCATCCGTGGGCGTCTTCTGATCAACCATGATGAAGAGCCCCCGCTTGGCGCGTGTCAATGCGACATAGAGCGCGCTCAGTTTGTCCTGCAGGGCAAAGCGTTCCGCGGAGTCGTTCACCTCTCCCACCGCGCCATGGCGACTGATGAGCGGTACCCCAGGCGCAACACGATCACACCCAATGCCGCGGTATGGAGTGTTCCGTTCGACCGCAAGCGGCTGTGAGCGTTGCCCAGACAGGTGCCCAGACGTGCCGAAGATCACGATGTCCCACTCGAGCCCCTTCGCCTGATGGATGGTGATCGATTCAATCGGCTGACCTTCGACATCGCGGCAATCTTCCTGCTCAACTGCCTCCACGATCTCATCAAGCGTCATGCCTGCCCGCTCCGCGCGGGCGATGACATGCAGTGCGCGGTCAAGACGCCGACGATCGCCCGCGGCAAGCAGACCACGGCGCGCGATCTCCACGCGCCACTCGTTCAGCGTGGCAGCGACAGTTGACTTCGCGAACTTCCCAAGCAGTTCCTTCGATGCATCTGCTGACAGCTTTCGCTTCTCGGGCCACGGATGCGCGCTTTCGACGCCCACATCCCACACATCTTTCAGGGGCGACATCAGCACACTCAAGAATGCCGTACGGTCCATCGGATGCGCGGCGACTCGGATCGCATCGAGGAACGCCAAGACGACTGCACTATCGCGCAGACTCCCCTTTGCCCGCAAAGAGCATCCGGGCGAACCGTCGATCGCGCGGATGCGTTCGGCCACCTCGCTCGCATCCTTGTTCTTCGAGTGGATCACCGCAATACGGAGTGATCCCTTGCTGCGCTTCCAGAGGTTCACCGCCTTCCGTGCGCACGCCTCGAGACGCTCCGCGCGCGTCTCGTACCTCGCGATCGCGACACTGCCCGTCAGTTGCCGATTCTTCTGCGCCGCCTGATGGGGCTGGTATTCGCGGAGCCATGCATCGATCGCATCCACAAGGTTCTGACTCAGGCACTCTCCCGGTGGGAACCGAAGCGAATGAATGGGCGACTGCAGGTTGCCAAAGACCTCGTCCACCGCTTCGAGAACGATCGGTGCGCTTCGCCAACTGGTCGTCAGGAGCCGCTCCTGGACATCGGCAGCCGCTCCCTCACTCAGCAGCGATGGCAAGCAGCGCAGGAGCCGCGGATCACCGCTGCGCCAACCGTAAATCGACTGCTTGATGTCGCCGACGGCCAGAATGGAACGCGGTTCATCACCGCCCGCAGCGAGACTGATCGCCAAGGGTCCGAGCGCCTGCCACTGCGAAAGACTCGTGTCCTGAAACTCGTCGAGCAGCAGATGATGAATCTGCTGATCGAGCCGCATGAGGATCTCGGCCATGCACTCGTCGTTCATGCCGCCCGCAATCGACCGAGTGATGGACTCGAATGTGCAAGCCCCGCGCTGTCGCAGCGCATCCTGTTCAGCCATCACAAGGAGCGAAGCCAACCGCGCCGCTTCCTGATGTCCGCGAAGTCTGGCATGCAGGACTTCGCCGCGCAGCCAATCAGCGACGACCTTCAAATCTGTGTGCAGGCCTCTTGGAAACTCCTTCCTATGGAAGGTGCTTTTCCCCTCCGCAACGCTCTTGATCGCACCGGACTCGAGATACTCCAAACAAACGCGCGCGGGCAGTGGTCCACCCCCTACCGCTTCCGACAGCAGCCAGAACTTTCCAGTCGATGCATACTGCTTGATGCTTTTGTGACTCTCCCCAAGCTGCTGCAGGCCCACGAGTGCTCTGCGAACCGCTTCGCGGGCATCTTCAAACGCGATG
>VGXN01000163.1 GCA_016873335.1 Phycisphaerae bacterium
GTTTTTTCCCTTTTTTACTTGCACTAATCTTTGCCCTATGTTCAGCCGAGAGTTTAGAGCCTTTTGAAGCCAATAAACCATAATGGAAATTCTATGTTAAAAATTTTTGATTATCTTGGACTTGTGTTGGAGTAAAATATGGTCTAAAATATGTATTTTTAAAAAATAAAATTCTCTGACATGATTAGACTTGAAATAAAAATTTTATTGGAATTTTATTAGAGTAAATTCAAAATTTTACCAGTTAAAAATATCACCAAATAAAGTGGAGAAAAACTGTACTTTTACGCACAAAATATGATTAAAATGGATAGATTTTTTTCGATTGAGAATAACACATCATATCACATATACAGCATTAATTAAAAATTTTTTTTAGAGAAAATTAATTAATTTTTAGCTGACAAGTACTAAGTTATTTTAGAAAAATAATTTTATCTTCATCAATATGCTATGGTATGCAATGACCAGTCAATTCGGACAGAGAAGAAAAACGAGATCCTTCGACCTTCAAGCGAGTAGAACGATGCAGTTCCTCAGAGAGAACGGAACGGTTCAAAAATTCGACTTGATGGATCTCCTTGGTATGTCTGTGTCAACATTTGAGAAATTCAAACCTTGGTTTCTCTACAAATTCGGAATTGCTAAAAATGATTCCGAATATGTGAACTACAATTATTCCTCACAGGAATTCACATACCACAAAATAGAAGAGTGAATAGAAACTCTTTTTTTTAACAAATTACTGATTTTAACAGTTAAAAAGACGAAATTCGTATTGAATTGTACAATTCTGTTTATGAAATCAGGGGAATTGTAGTAATGATTGCGTTTAACGGTATTAGAAATTACACATCCTATTCATTTGGCTCTTAATTTCCTAGAATCATTAGATAAGTTCTTTCCAAATCTTTTGCCACTTTTTGTGATTGTTTTTCATCATGGGTAGATAATACAGCCTTTGTGAGACATCCCCAGTTCTTCCCTGCATGAATTTGGCGAGGGATTCTGATGTTTGCTCTACTACTAGGGTATAGTTGATTTTTCGTAGCATTCTCATCTCACAGCCTAATTCCTTTTGGTTGCAGTATTTTCTCAAGCCCCGATCCTTTATTTTGTATCCACAATTGATAATTTTTTCATGCAATTCTGGGTGGCAGTATACGGCGTTTGCCTTTTTGTTCTTTCTATCCCAGAACATTTCCGTAATTTTACCATCGCAGATATGCTCATGCTCATTAAATGCCCTAATTGCCTCTGATGTTCGCAGTCCAGATACCAACAGAAACTTGATAAAAATTCGATATTCTGACTGGTTATTCCTGACTTGGTCTATGATTTGATTGGTATTGACTTTTTTGAGCAGATTAAACGAGTTGCTTCGGGAATTGTGCTTCCAGCTAAGCTTTTTGTGCCTTAGCCACTGTGTCCATTTTTCGTGCAGTATGGTATCGTATTGAATATCAAAGAAATGGCACAGATTAGAAATTGACTTCATAATGTTTCTCTTGGTTCTATTGTCAGGGAAAATTACAAGGTCGTAGCTAAACCCCAAATGCGCATACTTTTTGGCATTACGCACTATATCCAATGAATACGAGTGGTGATTTTTGCTAGAGACATACTCGAGGAATCTAGTCCAGTCTATTGTTGAAAGCCGGTACTTGTAGTATGATGTAGCTTCTGTAAAGTCAATTTTAAGAGAAGAAGCGCAGAGAGAGGGATTTGAACCCCCGAATGCTTGCGCACACAGGCTCTCAAGGCCCGCGCCCTACCGAGCTAGGCGACCTCTGCGAAATTCGGTGATATGAACTGGTTAAAATTTGTTTTAGTA
>VGXN01000164.1 GCA_016873335.1 Phycisphaerae bacterium
GAGGACAAGATGGCCGTCGCAGGGCGCCGCATCGCGGAAGCGAAGAAGTCCGGCCAACTCCCAGCAGGCGCGGACATCGATCCATCCGATCCGCTGGCCATCGCGGATTTCTATGCCGGCCGATTCATGGAGGACGCGTGCTTGCTTGGCCTGAAGGTCGCTCTTGAGACGCAGTCGATCGTCGCCTCGGGTGGTAGCGCGGATGCACGGATGCCGCGGCCAACCCGCTGCATTCCACAAATGGTCGCGATGATCGCCGAACTCATCGCGCGCAACCACGCGTATGTCGGTCGTGACGGCGCCGTGTACTTCGATGTTCGTTCGTTCCCCGAGTACGGTCGTCTGTCGGGCAACACACTGGATGCACTGCGCGAAGGTGCGGGCGAGCGCATCGATGCCGCGAATCAGGCTGCGAAGCGCCATCCTGCCGACTTCCTGCTTTGGAAACCCGACCCGCGGCACCTGATGCGCTGGCCATCACCGTGGGGCGAGGGTTACCCCGGTTGGCACATCGAGTGCAGTGTGATGGCTCGCATGTTGCTCGGTGACGAGATCGACCTGCACTCGGGCGGCGAAGACAACATCTTTCCGCACCATGAATGCGAGATAGCACAGAGTTGCTGCGCGACGGGTCGTCCCTCCTTCGCCCGCAACTGGTTCCACACGCGCCACCTTCAGGTTGAGGGCGAGAAGATGTCGAAGTCGAAGGGCAACTTCTTCACCGCGCGCGACCTCTTCGCCAAGGGCGTGACGCCCGCCGCACTACGCCTTGAACTCGTCCGCACGCACTACAGAAGCAACGCCAACTTCACGCTGCAAGGACTGCAGGATTGCCAGCGCATGATCGACCGCTGGTGTCGATCGCGCAGTGCCTTGGTCGCCGCTGCCGCAGCGGACTCGCAGGCGCGTGGAGGTTCGACCGCCGCGGACGAATCTCGCGCGGAAGGCCCCTTTGAACGCGCCCTTGCTGCATGCACTGGGGCGCTGTGCGACGACCTCAATGTCGCGCGAGCAGTCGCGGCACTCAACGAGGCATGCGCCGCGCCCGCGGACACGCGCGGCACAAGTTGCCCACAGCGCGAACTCGCGAGCCTGCTCTCGATCGACTCCGTGCTCGGCGTGTTCGGTCGAAACACGATCGTCGCGGGCGCCGCTGCGCCAGAGGATCCCGCGTTCATCGCGAAGGTCGAGTCGCTGATTGCTGCGCGAGCGGCGGCGCGCGCTCGCAAGGACTGGAAGGAGAGTGATCGCGTGCGCGATGAACTCGCGGCGATCGGCGTGCAGATCAAGGACGGTCCACAAGGCGCAACATGGTCCCGCGCATGAGCGCGCGTTCACCACACCGTCTTCCCGTGATCGGACTTGTTGGCGCCATCGGCGCTGGCAAGTCGACCGTCGCGCAGGAACTTGCGGCGCTCGGCTGCGTGGTCTCCGATTCCGATGCGCATGCACGCGCCGCGCTCAGCGATCCACACATCCATCACGCGATCACGCAGCGGTGGGGCAGCGGCGTTCTGCAGAGCGATGGAACGGTGGACCGATCGAAAGTCGCCGCCCGTATCTTCGCCGGGGCAGGTGCGCAGGTCGAACGCGCGTGGCTCGAATCGATCGTGCACCCGTTCATCCATGAACGCCGCCGCATCCTGTTCGCAAGCGCGCCGCGGGGGACGCGCGCACTGATCATCGACGCGCCGCTGCTGATCGAAGCGGGGCTCGTGTCCGAATGCGACCGCATCCTGTTCATCGATGCTCCGCGATCGGTGCGTTTGGAGCGTTTGCAACGCACGCGGGGCTGGACCGCCGAGGAGCTGGATCGGCGGGAAA
>VGXN01000165.1 GCA_016873335.1 Phycisphaerae bacterium
AACCCATCGCCGATTCGTTGCTGAAAAAAATCGGCCGACTCGGCGAGCAGGTGCCGCTCGAAGTGGCGACCCTTCTCACCGAGCAAGAGGTGGCCGCGATCTCGGATCGGGCGAAGTGGCTGCACGCTGGCGCCCATTTTCCGGTCGACCCGTCCGGCCGCCACTACCCCTGGCCGCTCGTCTAGCGATTCACGCTTCGACGGGCGCTGACTGATTACCGCTCGCTGAGCACGTCTTCGACGACATCCAAGACGCGCCGCACGTAGCTTCGGTGATCTACGAAAATATGTTCACCGGTGTTGTCGGGCGGGACTCTTCGCGGGTTGGTCAAGAAATCGTTCAACAAACGCTCAAATTCCACTTCATCCTCGGCGATAAACACGCCCGTGGTCTCGCGTAACCCTTTTAGATGGTTCGATGTATTCAACCGATGCCATTGACAACCGACAACCGCGTTGTTTCTAAAAGCCGGATAAATCACCGCCAAGCCCCGTGCCCGGGCATCGACAATTACCGAAGTTCCCTCGGAAACGATGAAGTTTGAAGTCTCCAGCATCGATATATAACGGTCATATGCAGCCCGTGTTTGGGCGAAGGTTATTTTGCTGGAGCGATGCGAGACGCTTGCCTCTATATCTTTGTCAAGTTCAAATCGTGGATGGGCCATGGCGAATGATCGCATGAACTCAAGATTGTTTTCGTCAGCCGTCGGATATGGTCGCCACACCAACTTGACGTTTTCTTGGACAATTTGTTGGGCGTGAGAACCGAAAAATTTATCCAACGCGAGCAGCCAATTGGCAGAACTCCTTGTATCCAACGTCGCGCCGATTAATGGCACCAGCGCCGAGGCTTGATCGATGCGCGTCTCTTTACCCGTGCCGATCTCGACGCTTCCCACGGCGACGACTGTTGATGCAGACATTTTGTGCATGCGGGCGCAAACATCTTGAATCGCCGTGTTATAGACCAACATTCGATTCGGGGTCTTGATTAGCGGGCTCTTTGACGACGCATTGTCCCACTTGTATGGAATCAGCAGCGTGGGAATACCCAGCTTCCTTCCCGCATCGATCGAGGCGATCACGAATCCGGCTTGACGCTGCATCAGCGTCACCGTCACATCAGGGTCACATTTCTCTAAGACAGAAGACAACGAACAACCCGCCTCGACCCGCCTCGTCGCAAATTTCGACCAAATCCAAAAAAATATTCGAGTACCGCGAATCATCGCTGGAAACTCGTGCACGATTCGCCTCGCCAGTTCCGCGCGTCTCTTTACAAGAATTGAAAACGCCCGGCGACTGCGGATTTGCATCGGCAACTCGAAGCCGCCAAAAAAGCTCTCGAGTATTCGCACGTGGTAAGACTCGGAGGTCTTTCGATAGCGGTATGTCAACGCCGCCCCAATTTGATATCCCGTAACTTTCGACCGTGAGGAGTACCCGAAACCGACAACTTCGCGCACCGAGTCACCCAAACATCGAGAAACTTCGCGCCAGCGGTCGGTCTCAAGGTCCTGTTCGGGAAGTGTCAAATAGACCTCGGCCTCTTCGGACAACTCCTTGAAAAAGCCGTGGATTACGAATTGATCAAGGTGCGAGAGGTTTCCGGCTACAACCAAGATCTTTCGGCGTGGCGGCACGACAATAATTTACGTCTTGGCGCCGGGACTTGATGCGATCGAACTTTACGAGCGGGATTTGAGGGCTTCGATCAGCTTCGGCAGAACCTTGTGCACGTCGCCGACGATGCCGAGGTCGGCGATGCCGAAAATCGGGGCTTCTTTGTCTTTGTTGATCGCGATGATATTTTT
>VGXN01000166.1 GCA_016873335.1 Phycisphaerae bacterium
TGGAGCGAACCGTTCGCGTTCCCAATGTCTCGCGAGGCGCGTTTGGAACGCTCGCCGTCAACGACAAGGGACATCTGATCTTCGTTCGCCGCGGCGAGAACGGCGGCATCAAGATCATCGACTTCCGCGAAAAGAAGCCTGCGGAGAAGGCTGTCACAGGTGGCGGTTCCTTCACGATCACGCCCAACGGCAAACAAATCCTCGTCCCCGAGGGCGGCGGCGCGCGCATTGTCGACGCCGCAGCGGGTGGCGCTTCCAAGACCGTCGTGAACCGTCCGATGCGGGTGGAAGTCGACCCACGCGTGGAGTGGCGGCAGATGGTGCGCGATGCATGGCTCATCTTCCGCGACTTCTTCTACGACCCCACCATGCACCGCGTGGACTGGAAGAAGGTGCTCGACGACTATCTCGTACTCGTCGACGACGCGAACAGCCGAGAGGATGTCTCGTTCATCATCGCAGAGATGATTTCGGAACTGAATGTCGGTCACGCCTACTACCAAGGCGGCGAGAGCGAATCAGGTCCGTCATCGAACACCGGCATGCTCGGCGTCGACTTCGCACTCGGTACGGGCACACGCCCCGACGGCAGCGAATCGCGCGCGTACCGCATCGCGCGGCTCTATCAAGGTGCGCCGTGGGACACCGATGCCCGGAATCCGCTGCGTGCACCCGAAGTCAACGTGAAGGTCGGCGACTACATCCTTGAAGTCAACGGCACTCCGATCGACACGAGCAAGGCCCCATGGGCTGCGTTCGCCGGACTCGGCGACCGCACGACTTCGCTGCTGGTCTCCGACAAGCCCTTCAAGGACGCCTCGGCTCGCACCGTTGTGGTGCGTCTTCTCGACAGTGAAGCAGATCTGCGCTACCGATCGTGGGTGGAATGCAACCGCGCCTATGTCGACAGCCGCACAGGCGGACGCGTTGGTTATGTCTATGTCCCCAATACGGGCGTGGATGGGCAGACGGAACTTGTTCGGCAACTGCTCGGACAGCGCGGGCGCGATGCGCTCATCGTGGATGAGCGTTGGAACGGCGGCGGGCAGATCCCCACGCGCTTCATCGAACTGCTCGACCGACCCGTCACGAACTGGTGGGCGCGCCGCGATGTGGTTGGGCAAGCATGGCCGCCCGATGGACACTTTGGTCCCAAGGCGATGCTCATCAACGGGCTGGCAGGATCTGGCGGCGACATGTTCCCGTGGCTGTTCCGTCAATCGAAGCTCGGACCGCTCGTGGGCTCGCGCACATGGGGTGGACTTGTCGGCATCTCAGGAAACCCATCGCTGATCGACGGCGCGGGAATCCGTGTCCCGAAGTTCGCGTTCTACGAGTCGGATGGCACATGGGGTGTGGAAGGTCATGGCGTCGACCCAGACTTCCCCGTCACCGATGACCCCGGTCTCATGCGCGGCGGTCCATCACGAGGCGGCGTCGATCCACAAATGGACAAGGCGATTGAACTGATGGAGCAAGCGCTCCGCGATCATCCGCACAAGCAGGTACCGACCCCGCCCTATCCGGATCGCAGCGGCATGGGTCTGCCAACCGCAGACCGCTGATTGCTGCGGCGAGCTGCCTGCGCGATCCATGGTCCTGTCAATGGGCGCGCAGGCTCTGCGCGGCGGGCGTGCCGTTTGGCCACGCTGGAACATCGCTTGCAAACGGCGATGCAGGCAGTCCGGCGCCGTTCACCAGATTGGCGCGCACCGGATTGCTGCTCCAACCGTAACGCACACGCCTCGGATCCGAAATCCCCGGCGCACGCACGATCACCTGCTTGCCCTCGA
>VGXN01000167.1 GCA_016873335.1 Phycisphaerae bacterium
CCGCCCACCGAAGCTTCTCCACTTCTTCATCCGTTCCACTGCTGATCGGGCTCGCGCCCATATTCGCGTTGATCTTGGTGCGCGATGCTCGACCAATCGCCATCGGATCAAGTCGGTGACGAAGATGTTCGATGTTCGCTGGAATCACCATACGCCCCGCCGCGACTTCATCTCGCACCTGCTCGGGCGTGAGGTGCGGCTCGCGCTCGGCCACCCGCCTCATCTGCTTCGTGATGGTGCCCGTCCGCGCATGCTCCAACTGCGTCACCACGGTGAATCCACTCGGCGGAACACAGCGCACGAAGGTCCCCAGATGACCCAGTGAGTGGCCCGCGCACCCCGACGCATGATCGGGCGCAGACTCGACGCGCCAGTCGGGAGGAAGGAAGTCCCACGCCGTACGCACACTCGGCGCAGGCATGCCGGGCGTGTCGGGCGAACTGAATGCGCGGGCACCGCCGACATCCGGGGCGAGGGCAAAGCTGCCTCGGTTCGTTCCCTCACGCAGCGACGATGGGTTGAGCGCTCCATGGAGGAACGGCTCTCGATCATCGGTTTGCTGTGCGTTCCGACCAGTGGCTTGACTCGCGGTGCGCTCGGGACTGTTCATGTTCACTCTCCTGAAACCTTTTGCTGCCCAAAGGGCTTGGCGATGACACTTCCTGACACCCGACGAGGCTCAGTGAGGAGGGGAACGAGCGCCACGGAAAGGCTCACGCTTCCCTTCGTCGGTATGAACCGAATCAGGTTCGACGGGTGCTTCTCAGCCTGCCACACGCGGCAGACGCCCCGAGCGATGTGTGCAAGTATAGACTTTGGGCATCCTGTGCCACGGGGGCTCGGCAGTTCTTTGTGGGAGCCCTCGTACTGAGCGAGCGATTCGCTCCCGGGGGGCGAGTCAATCCTCAGAAAGTCGTTGTTGCATCTCCCGTCGTGTTGCTTTGCTTGCAAGTTCTCGGCTTGCCCTGAAGGAACTCTCGATGGTTCGATCCGTCTATCTCGGATGGTCCGAAGCTCCGCGAACAGCGAACGATCTGGATCGCCAGATCGCAGACGCCTTGATGGAGGATGGGCGAATGTCAGGACGCGACATCGCACACCGCGTCGGCGTTTCAGAGGCAACCGTCAGTCGGCGACTCGCCATCCTCGAGGATGAGAAGCTGCTGCTCGTCCGTGGATTCATCCTCCCTGCCGCGGTCGGATGTGCCGGAACTTCACTCGCACGGTTCGTGGTCGAAGGCGACTCAAAGGAAGCCGCCGCTGCGCTTGCTCGCCAGCAGGGTTTTCACCGAGTCGCCCGAATCGATGGCGGACAGCAACTGACCGCTCTTCTCGTCGCGGCGAACTCCGACTCCATTCTGCAGCACATCGACAGGGCGCTTGCGGCGATTCCCGAGATTCGCCTTGAGCGAACATGCGAAGTCCTTCACATCCTTCCGCCTGGCAGCGCGGTGCCTGACTCGCTTTCACGCCCCGCTGCGCGTGTGCCGCGACAAGCGGACATCCAGACCAAGCTCCTGCAGGCAGTTCAGTCGAACATGCGGCAGAGTCTCAACCATGTCAGCCAGCACATTCAGGCGTCTCCCTCGGCGACTCGCTCCAACCTTGACCGATTGATTGAGACTGGCGCCATCCGCACGGTGGTGGTCGCGAACCCTCACTTCATGGGAACGCCCGTGATGACGCAAATGCGCATCCGCCCCCGCGCGGCCTTTGGCGAGAGCCTGAAGGTGGTTCGCATGCTCCTGCCCCACGCATGGATCTTCCAATGCCTCGATGGGGAGAATCTC
>VGXN01000168.1 GCA_016873335.1 Phycisphaerae bacterium
CGCCGCGTCGCATCGCTCTTGTTGAGCGTGTAAAAGTGGATGCCGCGCACACCGCTGTCGAGCAGTTGTCTGCACTGCTCCGTTGCCCAGTGAATGCCAACGCGCGCGACCGCTTCCTCATCACCCTCGGCGCGGCGGATCGCCCGCAGCAGCGGTGCGGGAAAGCGCGTTCCCCCAGCCAGTTCCGCCATGCGCCGCAAGCCTGTCACCGAAGTGATCGGCATGATGCCAGCAAGCAGCGGAACCGTGATGCCCGCAATCTCGCAGCGCTCGCGCCAGTCCATGAACGCATGGTTGTCAAAGAAGAGCTGTGAGATCACCAGATCGGCACCGGCCTCGCACTTTGCCTTCAGGTGATCCATTTGCGTCAGGGTGTTCGGTGTCTGCGGGTGTCCCTCCGGATATCCAGCGACAGCAATGCCGAAGCCCTTGCCCCCATTGACGTGTGCGGCAGGAAACGCCTTGACGCGTCGTACGAGATCGGACGCATACCGAAAGTCACCACCGAACACGGTGGAACCCACTGGCGGGTCGCCGCGCAGCGCAAGAATGTTGCCGACCCCAGCCGCCGCATATCGCTCCAAGATGCCATCAATGTCATTGGTGGTGTGATCGACGCAGGTCAGATGGGGCATTGCCTCAAGCCCCGTTTCCTGCTTGATGCGCACAACAAGATTGTGCGTGAACTGCCGCGTGGATCCGCCCGCACCGTATGTCACCGACACGAAGGACGGCTTCAGCTTGCCGAATTCGGTGATCGTGCCAAAGAGGGCGTTCCAGCCACCTTCGGTCTTGGGCGGGAAAAACTCGAAACTCGCGGTGAACGAGTCGCGCGCGAGCACATCGCTCAGGTGCATGGGGACAGGCTATCAGCGCGCTATCTGACCTAGACTTTCACGGGGCATCAATGGACCGCGTGATCCCAAAGCCGACTGTCAAGCGCCTGAACCTCTATGCACGTGAAGTGCAGAGGATGATCGATGTGGGTCAGCAGAAGGTCAGTTCGAGCGATCTGGGCAACCGCGTTGGCGTCAAGAGCAACCAAGTCCGCAAGGATCTTGCCTACCTCGCTCGTGACGAGGTTGCGGGCGACCATGGGCGCGCTGGAATCGGATATGACTGCGAGAGGCTGGTCGTCGGGATCGAGAAACTCGTCGGAGCCCAGAAACGCTGGTCGCTGGCGCTCGTTGGTGTCGGCAACATCGGACGTGCGCTGCTTTCCTACGCGTCGTTTGATGAGGAGGGCTATCCGATCGCTGCGGCCTTCGATGCCAACGAGAAGATGGTCGGCAAAAGGATCGGGCGCTGGGAAGTTCAGCCGATGACACAGTTGAGTCGAACCATCAAGGCGCGGCGGATTCCAATTGGAATCTTGGCAGTACCGCGGGAGGCGGCCCAAGGATTGGCGGATCAGCTGTGTGCAGTCGGGGTCGTTGGTCTTCTAAACTTCGCACCCATGCAACTCACAGTCCCGCCGCATGTCATCGTCGCGAACATCGACCTCACCATCACTCTGAAGCAACTCTCAATGGACATTGCATTGAAGAGCGGCAGTGGTCGCAGCAGCCATCGCCGCCGCAAGGAGCGCTCGTGAAGATCACCCGTGCGGTTGTGCTCGTGGCTGCGCTGTGTGGTGTGACCACGATCGGCTGTTCATCGGCGCGTGTGATGGTGCCCAGCGACAATGATGGGCTTCGCCGAGAAGTGCAGGCGCTCCGTGAGCAGGTGTCGGCGCTC
>VGXN01000169.1 GCA_016873335.1 Phycisphaerae bacterium
CGTGGACTCGTGCGCTGCGAGGGCATCCGCTATGAGGACTTCCTGCCTCTCAGCGCGGCTGGAATCTTCGCGAGCAACCTCAACCAATATGGAACGCGTGCCGAAGGTGCAGCGCCCCGCACATACACCAAGCCTGATCTGGAGGAGATCATCGGGCGGCCAATCATTGAGTCAGCCTCCGCATACGCGATGAGCGAACTCGAATCCAGACAGCGCACACTGGTCGCACTTGGGCTCGCCACGTGAGGACAGTCCGTTCAGCCAGTGTCGGTCGCACAGCCAAAGCCGCTTTCGCCGATACTCTGACAGGTCCAATGACGCAGACCGTCGAGCCCGTGAGAGGTGAGCAACTGCAGGAACGCATGCGGCGCATGCTTTCTTGGCTCGATGAAACCGATGCCATTGCGCGCGAGCACTTCCAGTCCGCGTCGCTGCAGGTGGAGACCAAGCCTGATCAGACGCCCGTGTCGGCTGCGGATCTTGCCATCGAGCAACACCTGCGCAGCGCGGTCGCGCGCTGTTTCCCAAACGATGGCATCATCGGGGAAGAGCATGGCACCGTCGCAAGCAGCAGCGGCTGGACGTGGACGATGGATCCCATCGATGGAACGCTTGCGTTCACAAGCGGCGTTCCCTTGTTTGGGACGCTGATCGTCGCGTCCTGTTCTGGCGTCGCGCTCACTGGCGCATGTTCCATGCCCGCACTTGGCGAGCGTGTGTGGGCGTCCGCCGGCGGTGGTTCGTGGTGGCAGCGCGCAGCAAGCGGCGCTCGCGGCGCGAACCGTGGACTTGCAGCCGAACGCGCCCGCGTGCGCCGTTGCACATCGTTGGCGAACGCATTGGTCTGCACATCCGGTTCGGAGTTCTTTCGCCGCAGCGATCGCATCGATGCATGGGAACGCCTCGCACGCTCGGTGGGTTCGCTGCGCGGTTGGAGCGATTGCTACGCGGGCGTTCTGCTCGTGACAGGGCGCTGCGATGGCTGGGTGGATCCTGTGATGGCGCCATGGGACATCGGCCCATTCCCGCTCCTCGTGCGTGAAGCGGGGGGGGTCTGTACGGACTGGCATGGAAAAATCGAGGAAAATCCACCTATCCAGAGTGTCTGTGCGGCGTCCGATGGACTTCATGCGGAACTCTTGCGACTTCTCTCGGATCGCAGCGGATACTGAATTGCTATGCGGCTCTTACCAAGGTCATCCAATCCAGCATTCACGCTTGTCGAAGTCCTTGTCGTGGTCGGCATCATCGTGGTGCTTGTTGGCTTGCTGATCCCCGCCACGGGGATGGTCCGCGCGCAGATGTTCGCGACCAAGAGTCAGTCCAACCTCAAGCAGTGGGGCTTCGCGATCGTCCAGTGGGGCAATGCACACAAGGAACAGATCCCTTGGGAAGGCGCGAAAGACACGCCGCCGATGGCGACCAACCTGACGCAGGATGTCTTCTGGCCCAACGCCCTCGCGCCGCTCGTTGGAGAGCGTCCGTACCGTGCGTTGATCGAGGAAGCCTTCGCGCAGCAGGTGCATGTTGCGAACTGGGACAATCACAGTTCGGTTTGGACCGATCCGGCCGCCAAGCCGATGAACGCGGAGCCGTGGGCGTTCGGCGCAGTGGGGAAGCAGGGCATCTCGCGCGGCTTCTGGTTCTGCTATGTGATGAACATTCGCCTCAATCAGACTCTGCTTCTGAACGCCGGACTGCCGAGCGATTCGTACAACCAACTC
>VGXN01000170.1 GCA_016873335.1 Phycisphaerae bacterium
TTTGAACGATGTCGAACAGGCGCTTGATCGATTGGCCAACGGCAACTACTTCAAAGACGAAGTGACTGGCGCTCCGATTCGACCTGAAATCTTGACGGCCAACCCGCTGGCCCGCCGCAACAAATAGTCAGGCTTTTTTGTACAAAGCGGTGAAGAATCCGGGGAAGTATCTACCTTCGGCAAGCCACCGTCTTGAAATCTGCTCGTATTCGACCTCGCGATCGAATAGTTCAGCCTCTGTTTCGAAATCTTGAAACTGATTGATTGACGTCTTCACAAGTTGAGCGCCAGACTTCGCGCAAACTTCCGTAATCTCTTTCAAGGTGTGCTGAGTTTCGTGTGGATGCAACACCTGGTCGCGAAACCATGACCGAAGATAAGTTAAGTCAGTCTTTCCATTATCGAGACGAGAATACTCCCTGAACAAGTCATCTTCAGTTGCGCCGCGCTTGGACAAATCTGCGAAGTGAACTAAAAAGGGCTTTCGCCCATAAAGATGATACAAACCCACATAAAAATGCCCACCTGACTTTACGAAGCGATCCAAGCAATGACTTATTGCAGCGAGACAGTTATTCGTATGGTGCAATACTCCAAGAGAAATACATAAATCAAATAGTTCTAGGGGTTTGAAGGTAAATAGATCTGAGGTTTGATAATCAACTTGTAACTTCAATGATTCGGCCGACTTAATGGCATACGCGATGACATCAGGGTTGAAGTCAATTGCCGTCACGTCAGCCCCATACCGATCAGCAAGTTGTGCCGAAAACCGACCCATCCCACAGCCAACTTCCAATACGCGGGTCTTCTTCGAAACTATTTCTGCCAAGACTGGGTGACTTTTGAGCGAAACCCCAGACTTGATAAATTTTCTATGTTCATTTTCATTCTCAAAAATATTGAATGGAAGTTCGCGATAAAAATTCAAGACCTCTTGATTCGCAAAACTCACCACACAACAACCCTAAAACATTGGATAGTTATCGTCTGACGGCTTGTTCTTCCCGGATCCCCATTTCCGGAAAAACTTCTTTACTGCTGCTACAAGACGAGACCAAGCGCTCATATTTCTAAGTATTGCACAATTAGCTTGCTCATCGCCAAATTTCCTTCATCTGTAAAGTGAGCACGATCAACAAATAGCCACTCTTTACCTTTTAAGTCATTTGAGTCGTTCGCATCATAAAATTTCATTCCAACTGACTTACAAATCTGATGAAGATCATCGCGATACTTGCTCTGATAATCTGCAAGCTCGCTGAGAATAGGTGTGAAATCAGCCGACTCCTGATCGAGGAGAGAAAACAATCGACTCTCCTCGATGGCCAACTCCTTATTCAGCCAGGGAATGAATGGCTGAACAATGAAACTTGCACTTGTATTGTGCGCTTGAGAAATCACTTGAATCATTCGACAATCGCGCTCAAATATCTCGAGCATGGGACGATAAAAACTGCCATTTAAGACACGCTCGCCATCCGAGTATTCAAGTTCACTTCCACGAAGCTTCTTGAAAAAATTTGAAACTGAACGTTTAACCACCTCCCGTCTCCCAATAGTTGACCTCGCCATTGCTGCTTCAAACAAAAGTTGTTGAAAGAAGGCGCCGAAAACCGGCGAAAAACTTCCGCTCATCAGACTGCGCGTCAGGTTATTGATACCCGACATCACGACCATCGGCCCGTCGATCTTTTTGATGTTCGCCAAGTGCAACAAGATTG
>VGXN01000171.1 GCA_016873335.1 Phycisphaerae bacterium
CTTGGTTACCGTTCATCCCGAATTGGCGTCGTTCGGCCCGAAACCAGATTGATTTCGTCGCCCTGTGTCCTGCTCGTCACCGCCAAGAGTGATTCGACCCGTACCAAATCCGTACCAATACAAGTTGTTCGCCTTGACTGGCTTGCAGAAGACCCACTAGATGAACAGGTCATTTGTGCGCAAGACCAGTTCTCAATCGCAACGACGATTGGGTGGGATAGCCACGATCGAATTGTCGAAGTTGGTGAGCACACCCGCAGGGTATGTTGATACGCGCTTTGTCAGCGAGTCATACCAAATGAGTACGCAGCCTTTGGAGTTTTCGCCATATGCGAGGCTTGCTTTGAGCCCTAGCGCGTCACGGCCTATTTCCCAGACCTTGCGGCTGCCCGACTGAGATCGATTTCGGGCGGACTCCCAAGCCCCAAAGAACTCGGAGGCGGAGTCGAAGGCTGAGGACGATGACGTCGCGGTTAAATCTCTCAGAACGATCGCCACGTCTTCCAGTGCTTCGGCTTCTTTTGCATTACTAGGAGTCGGTGAGAGACTTTCGATGGGGACAAATGTGACACCTTTGTTGTAGTGAGAAAGCAGTGATCTTGTACGAGTGTCTGATTCGCTGACCCAGTTGTCATAGCTAAAGCCAAACGACGATGTGAACGATTGTCGTGATTGATCAGAGGCGACAAATGCCTCGAATTTACCGATATCGGCCTTGCTGTGCAGGATTTCGCGGGCCAACATGCCCTGAATATGGCCTACACCTGGTGCCAACTGGCAAGGCATGTCGTATCGAGGGTTGCCGTTGGCGACGCTCTCAAACTGCTCAGAAGCCTCAAGTCCGAAACGATAAGTACTTTCATATCCGGCGAGTTCGCTCACCCAAAATGCCCACTGTTCCGAAAAGTCGAAGCCTGGAACCTTGAAATGCTCCAGGACCGCGAACGTCCATAGCCAGGCCGAGGATTCAAACAACCAACATTGGACTCGTTTTCCACCGTCCACATGTTTATTGATCGCAAGCCGAGGAACATTCCCGAGATATTCACGCACGAAATCCTCAACGACACGCTTCGTGGGATCCGCCACCACCGATGACGAATGTGTGGCCTTCATGATGATCAACTCCTGATCAGAAGACAAACTGGCGTGACCGCCACCAACCAGATTCTGCGCCTTCGACTTTCGCCACTTGAACTCCCACTCGGCGCGCGAACTTGCACTGGCGTTGTCGTATCTGGACCCCAACAACTCTCGCGCAGAATCGTAAAAATACTCGGCAGTCGTTGCCAGAACGAAAGCCAGATTCCCCTCATAGGTCGCAAAGAAACCTTTCGTTCCCTCAACAATCTGCTGAATGATGGCAGCATCCACGCTGCGGTAGCTGGGCTCGATTCTCCACTCGATAGGCCTGGTGTGTGCAGGGAGTGTCGGCAGTGTTTGCTTCAGCCAGGCGACCACTCGGTTGTGTGACGCAACACTGATTGCATCAGGTGCGAGTGCCCAACGTTTGTCGCCGAATTTGTCTACGCAAACAACCTTCGTTCCGTCACTCAATACCGACGTTGCTGCGGCTGTCTCGCAACTTTGTCGCTGCGCCGCTGCAGAGCCTTTCTTGTGGAGACGCCAATGCCCCAACTCTTTCGTTGACGGCGCCACCGTAGTCGTGGTCGTCGTCGGGGCCACCGTAGTCGTGGTCGTCGTCG
>VGXN01000172.1 GCA_016873335.1 Phycisphaerae bacterium
CGCGAATGACTGGTTCCATCGTGGTCGGGAGCACTCGAGCACACTGCGCCAAGCGAATGCAGTAACTCGTGCACGGCAAGCAATCCCCACGAGAACTCATCGGTCGTGGTGCCCGCCCAATCGAGATTGCAATGTTTGCCGGTCTGACCATAGCCCTGCGTCTCGCTGAGGTTAAGCAGCACGGCCTTGCCGAGGCGGGCGCCACCACAGACAAAGACACCCTTGGTCTCCCCCGAATAAAAGAAGAGATAGGTCTTGGCCGGATCGGCACGCCCGATCGACGTGAGATGACGCAGGAAGTCGGCTTCGTTGGGGCAGGGCGCACGGTTGCAGTCGTCGGCACTCGTGTTCTCGAACCCAGGTGGCAGCGGCATGAACATCACATCTGCCTTGCCCTGGTAGCTGTCGATCCGCAGCGACTTCCCGCTCTCGGCACGAATGAATGCGTCTGCTTGTCGCAATGCGCGGTCGATGTCGCCACTGGTGTCGTACATGCGGTCAGTCGCACCATTGCGAAGGACGTAGACCGCCTGCACCTGCGGCCCGGTGAGTTCGTCTGGACGGTTGTAACTACTGCGACGAAGCGTGCGACCTGAGTCGCGGTCGAGCGGAAGATTGTCCCACAATGGATGCTTCGAGGTGTCGCTGTTGCATTCACCCACCGACGCCAACTTGTCGGAGGTGATGTGGAAGTAGAGATCATTTCTGTCGTCGAGTTTCGGAACTTTGTCTCCCCACCTTCCGCCGTGGAACGCATCAGCAAGCGGGTCGTTGGCCTCGGCAAGATCCCTCATGAATCCCCCGCGAATCTCCCATGCGCGACTCTCGTCGATGACGCCCGGAATCCGCACGCGTTCACCATCCTTCGGTGTAGCTGGGAATCCACAATTGGGCAACCATCGCATCCATTGCATCGCGTGATCAACCATCGGATTATGTTGCGCAACCCACTGGGTGAATGACCTGCTTCCAGAAGGCGTACCCATGCGACCCTTATCAAGCGCGCCACAGGATGTTCCATCGTCCTGAGCGAGTGCCGCACCTCCCATGCCGACTCCTTCGTTCATCGCATCGATCGTTGGCCGGCAATTTCCGAAGCCAGCACCGGTTCGCGCATACGTACCTGCTGCGGCTTCGTAGAACAGCATGTACAGCTTCTCGCTCTTGTTGCGCACTTTGGCCCCGGACTCGTCTCCTGACGACAGATTTCCGATGACAGTGATCGGATATCCCGCTGCTCTTAGATTCTCTTGGAGCCTCGCCAATCCGTTGCGCCAACCATTTGACGGCACGAAGATGTCGTACCACTGGTCCTTGGTGACATTGAGCGTGAGATAGCCCACATCAAGAGCCCCCTGGTAAGTGTCGAACCGCAACCCATATCCACCGTTCTGACTCGCTAGCCACTCATTCGTCTCAAACGCGTACCTGGCAAGTTCGCCGCTGACATCACGTCGACGATCGGTCGCGAACGCCGGCACTACATAGACGAATTTCACCTGAGCCGTCTCCGCGCGATCGTCTGGTCGATCCCCAATGATTCGCGGCAGCGGCTTTGTGAATGCCTTATATTCTTTGGCAAGTGGATCTCTGCGCGCTGCCACGGTCGTGGTGGTCGATGTCTTTGTTCCCCCACCGCCGACCGTCGTAGTGGTAGTTCGCGGACTCGATCTCGGCATCCAGATTCTCTTCTTGCCGACGAG
>VGXN01000173.1 GCA_016873335.1 Phycisphaerae bacterium
CCTCCTGCCGCGCGAGGCGGCCAACTTGCTGGTGCCTTCCGAGCGAAACACTCCGCGTTCGCCAGCGCCGCACCCGAATGCGCCAGCCCACTGGTGCAGGAAACGCTCCCGCATCGACGGCAGGAACCTATCCCGCTGCGGCGGGGATCCAAGAAATCACACCAAAGTTCTGGCGCCTCAGCCGACGCGCGCTGCGCCGCGGGGTTGGCCGCGGGGTTCGCCGACCGCCCCTGCAGCCGACTCCACGCGCCCGTCCGCGCGCGCCGCAGCACGCTTTCGCCACTGCCATACCAGCGCAGCAACCACCAGCAGCGCGACAACGATCACGAACGCGATGATCACCGCCACGATCGGCAGCACCACAGCCAACGCAGACAGTACGAACGACGACACCGTCTCCGCGAGCGAGAAGAAGGGATTCAGCAGTCCACCGCTCACCGCGGTCGATCCAGCGCGCACGGTGCCCGTCGCAGCATGCACGCCCGTGGCAACGCCACCGCCCACAACCGCTGCAAGCGCCCACGTCACCCACGCAGGCACCAGCGAAGTGTCCACACCTGCGGCGCTCGCCAACTGCGTCGCCATCACCAGCGTTCCAGCCACGGCTGCCACGGGCGCGCCCGCCACATCGAGCGCATGATCCACCCACGGGATCATCATGCCAAGCGCCTCGATCACGCACGCGAGCGAGAAGCACACCAGCGCCGGCATCGAACCGATCCACGCCAACTTGTCGCCGGGGCTGATCCACCCAAAGTGAACCGCCGCCGACAGGATCGCCAGCGGCGCAAAGATCCGCATTCCGCACGCCGCGGCAAGCGAGAACCCGACCAACCCAGCGAACAGATAGCCAACCACTTCACCCGCATCGACATTCATGGCTTCGCTTCTTTCCGCTCATACAAACCGATCAACTTTGCCTCGGCCAACACATGACCCTTGATCGCCTTGCGAAACTCCTTCGCGTTCGCGCCAGGAGCAAGATCGAGCGCCACATCAAGCGCATACAAGGTGAACGTGTAGCGGTGAACGCCGCTGCCAGGCGGCGGCGCCGACCCCCAGTAGCCGCGCCGCTCGCGCCCCCAAGAAGTCACCCCCTGCCGCGCGCCCGCGGGCTCCTTCAGTTCCAGATCGCGCGGCATCGCCTCGGGCAGGCTCCGCGCCGACGCCGGAATCCCCCACACGATCCAGTGCACGAACCCACGCGCATCAGGATCATCCATCAAGATCGCAAACGACTTCACTCCTTCGGGTGCAGCCTCCCACCGCAGCGCGGGCGAAGTACCCGCACCATCCGCGGTGAACTTCACGGGGAACGCCTCACCGCTCTTGAACGCGTCGCTCTCCAACTTCATCGCGGACTGCGCGGGCGCAGTCGGCGCGGCAGGTGCAGCAGGTGCGATGGGCGCAGGCGGTGCGATGGGCGCAGCCTCCGAAGGCTTCGGCGCACCCTGCGCAGATTCGCGCGCCGCGACAACGCCGCCCGCGAGCGCCGCTGCACACAACGCCACCACCAGAAGCAGTCGATTGCCGCGCATGCACGCATCCTACGCGCGCCCGGCCGCATTCCCAAGCGTTCCACTCCTACTCTGCGCGGCATGGCAAGCCCCGCGCCGCTTCGAGCAGGACCAACCGCCGCCATGGTCATGCTCATCGCCGGCAGTGGCGCCGCCGCCACGCCACAAGGCAGCGCGCTCC
>VGXN01000174.1 GCA_016873335.1 Phycisphaerae bacterium
CTCGCCGGCGGTGCGGCCATGACCGGCACCCGGCCGGTGGTGGACTTCATGTTTGCCGACTTCGTGCTCGATGGCGTCGGCGAGATCATCAACCAGATCGCCAAGATGCAATACATGAGCAGCGGCCGATTGAAGATGCCCGTGCTGCTGCGCGGCTGCATCGGCATCGGCCACAACGCCGCCACGCATCACAGCGGCAACTACTACTCGATGTATGCGCACTTCCCCGGTCTGCGCGTCGTGGTGCCTTCGTCACCTCGCGATGCGAAGGGTCTGCTCAAGACCGCGCTCACCTGCGATGACCCCGTGCTCTTCCTCGAACATCGTGAGTTGATGACCGTGAAAGGCCCCGTGCCGGAGGAGGAATACTTCATTGATTTCGGCCAGGCCGCCGTCGTGCGCGAGGGCAGCGACATCACCGTCGTCGCACTCGCGCTCATGGTTCATAAGACGCTGCAAGCCTGCGAGACGCTCGCAAAGGAAGGCATCCGCGTCGAAGTCATCGACCCGCGCACCGTCTCACCGCTCGACACGGACACAATCTTCCGCTCGGTGGCGAAGACGGGCCGCCTCCTCATCGTGGACGAGGACTTCGCGCATTGCGGCGTCAGCGCCGAGATCGCCGCGCAACTCGCCGACCGCGGCTTCGACGAGCTCGACGCGCCCATCCGCCGCCTCAACGGCAAATCCTCGCCCACGCCCTACAGCCCCACGCTCGAAGCCGCCGTGGTGCCAAATGCGGAATCCATCGCCCAAGCCATCCGCGACCTTTGCGAAGAATAACCGCTCCTGACTCATGCCCATCGAAATCCAACTCCCACGCCTCGGCTGGTCCATGGAGGAAGGCAAATTCGTCGCGTGGCTCAAACAGCCCGGTGAGCGCGTCAAGGCAGGTGAACCGCTCTTCACCCTCGAGAGCGACAAGGCCGCGCAAGACGTCGAGTCCACCGACAGCGGCATCCTCGCTCTCGCGCCCGATGCGCCACAGCCCGGCGATGTCGTCACCGTGGGCCGCGTCCTCGGCTGGTTGCTCGCGGAAGGCGAGCACGCGCCCGCCGCGTCTCCGCAGGCGTCTCCCACGGATTCAGGGAGGCCCGCAGAATCTTTTTCTGAACCGAATCCCCAATCCAAATCTGCGGGCCTCCCTGCAGCGGAGGATGGCCAAATTCCCGCAAGCCCGCGCGCGCGCCGCGCGGCGAGGGAGCATCACGTTGATCTGAAACCGCTCACGCCCACCGGCAAGGGCGGACGCATCCGCGAGCGCGACGTGCTCGCTGTTGCAAAAGCTCAACTCACTTCCGCCTCGAGCATCGCCGTGAGCGGCATGAAGGCACTGCCCGTCAGCCAGACGCGTCGCACCATCGCTGCGCGGCTCATGCACAGCCGGCAGACGACCGTGCCAGTCACCATCACCTGCCGAAGCGACGCAACGCAGCTCGTGGCGTTGCGCCGACAACTCAAAGCCGAGGGCGAGGCCGGCAAAATCACGCTCGTGCCGACGCTCAACGACATTCTCGTCAAGCTCACCGGCGCGGCGTTGCGCCAGCATCCGCTGCTCACCGGCGTCTGGGCCGAGGATCGCATCCTCGTGCCGGACACGATCCACATCGGCATCGCCGTGGACGTGAACATGGCCTCG
>VGXN01000175.1 GCA_016873335.1 Phycisphaerae bacterium
CTGATGGATCTCTTTTTTCTGTTTCTTTTCCATTTTTTGTTACTATGATTGTCAAGTATGCTTTTGATATAGTACTAGAAAATAAGTATTACATAGTCTTGCCAAAATCTTGTCAGACGGAGTTTAGAGCCTTTTGAAGCCAATAAACCATAATGGAAATTCTATGTTAAAAATTGGATCAGTTCTAAGTCTAGAATTTTACAATTAATTCACGCACAAAAATTAGTAAAATACGGCATCTTGGCGCAAATGCCACTCCCAAAAATTCAAAATAAAGTAGGGCAACAATTAGTAGAGATTATGTTCGAGCCAAATGACAAGGATTTTTGGAGAGCCATCATTCTTTATGGAAGCAACCAGTCCACTTACAAGATGGGCTTGGGTAATTTATTGATAAAATACGCGGATGATAATTTAGAAAAAATTACACTAGATGAATTGGCAGAGGATTTTTTTGAACTATATCAAAATAGAATAAAAAATGGCAAGCCTCAAAGTAAAAGAACGACAACTGGTGATTTGCAAAAAGGCGTTACGTATGTTGAACAGGAAATAACGAGTGTTGAATCTAATGGCACAAACAAGCAAAAATCACTTGACAAAATCAGAAAGAGAGCTTTAGAAGAGATGGTCTTAAAGCGATTTAACACCTTATTTCAGAGGCAAATCCCGAAACCATTTTACACTGTTAGCAGCACTCATCTGATCTTATCTGATAACTTGCGCACTTTGTTTTCAGATAAACAAAACTCTGTCATGTCAACTGAGGTTGATTCGAGGTGGGATTTGCTAGAATTTGGCTTCTTTAATCTAAAAAATGAGGATTCCGTTGAAATTGAGGAAACCCTGGAATTTGTAATTCAAAAAAAGAAAAGATCACAAATTTCTCGGCTAAAACCTATTCT
Organism: Phycisphaerae bacterium; assembly: GCA_016873335.1. Lineage (GTDB taxonomy): Bacteria > Planctomycetota > Phycisphaerae > Phycisphaerales > SM1A02 > F1-60-MAGs104. Next base: position 906 of record VGXN01000175.1, read on the forward strand.
TAATGGCTATCAGATCGGAAAATGTTTTTACTGTCACGAGGATCTCTATGACCCAATTCATGTTGATCATCTCATTCCAAGAACTGCAATACACCATGACGAAATCTGGAATCTTGTCTTGTCTCACGAGCATTGCAATAAATACAAACTAGCTTCTCTTCCCCCAAAGCATTTTGTTCAGAAATTAATCAATAGAAACGAGTCTGTTCTAAAAAGTGACTTGCCGCTCAGAGAGGAACTAATCAAGGTACTGGGAATGACGCCGAAGGAGAGATCCGACAAAGTATGGAGTCAATATCTGATTGCAAAGGAAAAAGGACTAGCTGTATGGGGCGGAAGTGAGACATTTAACCCAGCAAAAGATGACTTGTTCAGAGGTTTGATTCAATTTTACAACAAGACCTATTGGAGTAGAAAATTTGATAAAATATCATAAAGCAATACGCGACAAGATACCTCAAATTATTAGTCAATCAGGCAATTCATGCAATATCAAAAAACTCTCTAATGCTAAATTTCTAGTAGAGCTGGAAAAAAAACTAGTCGAAGAGCTCGCAGAATATCAAAAAAGCAAAAATCCTGAAGAGCTAGCTGACATTATCGAAGTAATTATTGCAATTGCAAAACTAAGGGGTACAAGTCAGAAAAAACTGGAGCGAATCAGATTGAAAAAACTAAAGTCGAGGGGCGGATTTGCAAAAAACCT
>VGXN01000176.1 GCA_016873335.1 Phycisphaerae bacterium
GAAATGGACCACAAAGACCAGGCCGGTGGTACGTACTCCGACCAAGACATCACCGATCATGTGCCGATGGCGCGTTTCGCCCGACCCGACGACATTGCCCAGGCGATCGCTTGGCTGTGCGACGACACGAAATCGGGCTTCGTCAACGGTGTGGCTTTGCCGGTCGACGGCGGTTGGACGAGCGACGGTTCGTGGCAATCGTTGCGCCTGCGTCAGCGCTAAATGGCAAGATACCTTCCGAGTTAGCCTATAAAAACATGAGCGCGCCGACAGGTTGGGTCTCGCGAAATGGTGACCTGCTCGCCGAGTTGAAAACCCATGTCGAAGTTGAGACGCAACTCGCCGACTATAAGTTCGCCTCGGCCGTCGAGCAGAACGCCCTGGTCTACGACTGTGGAAAATTGGTGCCGATCATCGCCACCCGTGACGGCAGGCGAGAGGTGATGGCCGAAATCGGGCGGGTGTTGCTGAGCGGGCCCGGCATTTTGGCGATGCACAAAATGTTCGCCGACACGACCGTGGTCGACCGCGTTTCGAAGGTGTTTTGGCAGATCATCGACGAGCAGCACGCCCGCGGCGAGGCCAAAGGCGACCACTATGCCAAGCCAGGTTCGAACGACAGGGTCTGGAACGTGCAGGAAAAACTCGCGTTGCGTGACCCCGAGGCGTTCGTCGACTATTACCGCAACGATTTTTTCGCCCTGGTCTCAACCGCCTGGCTCGGGCCCGGCTATCAGATAACCACCCAGGTGAACGTCGTGAATCCGGGCGGCGACGCACAGCAGCCGCATCGCGACTATCACCTCGGGTTCATGACGGTCGACCAGGCGATTGATTATCCGTTGCATGTGCACGGGGTTTCGCCGATGATCACGCTGCAGGGCGCCGTCGCCCACACCGACATGCCGCGCGAAACCGGCCCGACGATGTATCTGCCGCACTCGCAGAAGATGATCTCTGGCTATATCGCGTGGCGCGACGAGGCGGTGAAGAAGTATTTCGCCGAGAATCACTCGCAATTGCCGCTGAAGAAAGGTGACGGCGCTTTTTTCAACCCTGCGTTGTTGCACGCCGCCGGTTCGAACCAGACCAAAGACAAAAAGCGGATGGCGAACCTCGCCCAAATCAATTCTGCGTTCGGGCGGGCGCTCGAGACGATTGATCGCGAGCAGATGTCGAACGCGATCTATCCCGTGCTTCAGGCGCGCAAGGCGGCGGGCTGGCCTGAGTACGACCTGAAGACGGTGATCGCTGCCTGCGCCGAGAGTTATGCGTTCCCGACGAATCTTGACCGCGATCCGCCACTCGAGGGTCTGGCGCCACAATCACAGGCCGATTTTGTCTGGCAGGCACTGGTTTCTGAGAAATCTGCCAAGCAGTTGCGCGATGAGTTGGCTGCCCTGGCTGAGCGTCAAAAAACAGATCGCGCCTGATCGGCTATTCTGAGCGGTGTCAGCAAGCCAGGTCGGTTAGTTTCACGAATCGGAGAAATAGATGGCGAACAAAGAACAAAGAGGCAAGTCAAACAACAAGAAAGTGGCGAAACTTTCGTTGAAAGAAAAGCGCCGTAGAAAGCAAGAAAAAAAGAGGCACTAGC
>VGXN01000177.1 GCA_016873335.1 Phycisphaerae bacterium
ACGGCTCTGAGAGTCGTCAGTGGTCGACGCGCCTTCACTCTTCTTGCCAATCAGGTCGCCGAGATTATTGCCGTCGAGGATGGCAACTATGTCTCCTACGACCTTCACAGTTGGGCAGAAGCATCGGAGTACCAGCGTGCGCACGAGTCTGAGGAGCATGACTGGGTCGCCACGACACGGTTTGTGATCGCCGTACCAAAGGTCATACGGCTGCTTGGCTATGACCGCATCCCGCGCGAGCAGATCAAGTTGAACCGCCGCAACATCTACGCGCGCGATGGCAACCAGTGCCAATACTGCGGCAAGCACTACTCCACGCGCGAACTCACGCTCGATCATGTGGTGCCGCGCGTGCAAGGTGGCGACAACTCCTGGTCGAATCTGGTGTGCTCGTGCGTGAAGTGCAACGCGCGCAAGGGTGGCCGTACACCCCTGCAGGCGCGGATGCACCTCATCCGTCCAGCGGTTCGCCCCAAGCGCAACCCCGCGATCGCGGTGCGGCTTGGCAGCCCGAAGTACCAAAGTTGGAGGGCTTTCCTCGACGAGGCCTACTGGACCATCGAACTCGAGTGAACGGCGGTCGCGCGCCGCCCTCCCACCCGCTTCGGGCTCCTCGCTTCAGGCGCTCATCGCCACATTCAGGCCAACGACCAGCGCATTGTTGATGCCATGCGCCACCATGCATGACAACAGACTGCCGCGCATCTCTCGTGCGAGGCAGAACGCCACCGCGAGCGCCCCGAGGACCGGGATGAAGACCACTCCCTGCGGATGAATCGCTGCGAAGATGAGGCTTGATGCGAGCGCCGACAGGCCGAAGGCGATCCAGCGCCCCCACCGCAGCGACAGTTCGCGCAGATGCATGAACAGTACGCCGCGGAACACGATCTCTTCGACGACTGGCGCGAGCACGGCAGCGATGATGAACAACATCACCCGCTCCTCCATCCCACCCTCAAACAGTTCTTTCTGGATGGGATGGGATGCCTGCTCGAGTTTCGCCGGCATCAGCAGCGCCAGAACGTACGCAAGCACACCGCCCACCACCAGCATCGGAATCGCAGTCGCATACGCCACAAATCCATAGCCAACTTCACGAAGCCAGCCCGCTCCAGCATGCAATCCCATCTCTCGGCGCGCGACGCTCCACGGAACCCCTGCAAAGACGGGCACCAAGCACGCGCTCAGTGGCAGCAGCATGATCAGCATCTGCAGCACCAGCGCGGGCGTTCCAGAGAGTCGCCCCGTGGCACCGAGGATCACCGCACCGAGGATTGACAGAAGCGTGGTGCCCACGAGCCAGGCGGCGAAGGTCCATGGCAGTGCCGCACCACTCATCGTCCGCGCTGGCAGCGGTTGGGCAAGACTGCGCGTGAGAGCCATGAACGCGACCACACCCAACCAGATCACACCGCCGAGCCCCGCAACCAGCACGACACAACCGAACATGCCAAGCGCAACACCGAGCACCAGCGCGCCCTTTGCCAGCCCTGCCTCGAAGGCATCACTCCGACTCCATGTCGACAACAGCAGCTGTCCGTACCAGCCAAG
>VGXN01000178.1 GCA_016873335.1 Phycisphaerae bacterium
CGCAGCACCTCACCACATGCGACACCGCGGATTGCCTCGATCTCCGAACGCTGAATCGGCTGGCGATAGGCGATGATGGCGAGTGTCTCGATCGCAGGTTGCGTCAAACGCGCTTGCTGCCGCTCGCCGCGAAGCCGCGCTACCACAGGCGCAAAGGTGGGCTGCGTCAGTACCTGCCGACCGCCCGCCACCTGCTCTATGCGAAACGCGCTCGCCGCAGTCGCATATCCAGCGTTCAGTGAATCGATCGCCTCCCGAATCGCTGCGGCAACCTTCGCCTGTCCCGCGATGCCAAGCAGATCGGCGATGCGCCCATCCGGGAGTGGCCGATCTGCCGCAAAGACGAGCGCTTCGATGCGTCGTGCGAGCGGCTGATCCGCGCAGGGGACTTCGGGTGGTTGCCCAGCGTTCTCCTGTGGGGCGCCTTCGTGCGCCGCGTGCTCCCCGCGTGCAGCGGACTGCGATGCCTCCGCAGACTTTCCTGGTCCGATCATGATCACGCCCGGCGCACAGCCGCGACACGCGCACGCGCGAGCGACTGCTCCGACTCGATCTTCTCCCGCTGCGCCAATGTCAGCGGCTTGTCGTTCCGCGCCGTCGCCTTCGCATCCGCTTCGGCGACCCGCTTCGTCGCCTCATCCAGCTTGATCGACTCCGGGTCCTCGGCACCGTCGGCGAGCAACACGAGCGTGTTGGCGTTCATCTGTGCAAACCCGCCGCTGAGGACATAGCGCTTCGTACCGGATGCGGTATCGATTCGGCACTGGCCTCCACCGAGCTTGGCAAGGAACGGCGATGCGCCGCGCATCACGCCGCGCTGTCCATCGAATGCCTGAAAGGTCACATACTTCGCCTCTTCATCAAGCACCGATTCTGCGGGCGTCACGATCTTGCACTGGAACATGGTCATAGGTGGTCTTCCGAAAGAGGGGCAGTCTATCGGGTCGCCGACTCATCGGGCAGTCCATGAACAGCCAACATGAAATTGCGGTAACGCCCATCCTCCGTCACCTCACGGCGTATCAGATGCTCCAGCCAAGGGGGAATCTGCAGCGGATGGTGTTCGCTCGGCAGTTCCACCTCCGCGAGCACAAGCGGCATATCCGTGAACTGGTCGATCTCCCAGAGCAAGCCACCGAACGGCACGCGGTGACGGACCTTCCTGATTCGCCTGCCGACCGTACTCCCCCACTGCGCATCAAAGACATCACGGCTGATTGTTCTCTCCCGTTCCATCCGAACGAGACCGACGCCCTGCTTCTGCGTGTGGTGATGCACCAACGATCCATCGGGCATCGTGGTTCGCCGAAGTCTCCCACCGACACCCTGCTCGCCGGCGATGTACCCCTGCTCGATTGACCAGCGTTCCGCCGCGCCAACATCGGGCATGCCGCGCAGCAGGAACACCCGCTCCACCTCGAGCGATTCGCTCACGCGCGCTGTCCTCGCGCCGCGACCGCCGGCGGCGCCCCAAGCGCAGCCCATGCCGACACAAACTCCGAGAGCGCCAACTTCTGGTTGACATT
>VGXN01000179.1 GCA_016873335.1 Phycisphaerae bacterium
GAGGCAAGAAGGTCGGGTCGATCATGTCCGTAGCGCATCAAATGTCCGCCTTTTGTAGCGCGTGAGTTGTCCGCGAAGTTCTCGACCTGTTCCAAGGAGGTCGAGATGCGGCGGGCAGCGATGCTATGGGAGGTTTTCGTGACCAAGTTTGAAGATGCGTTTCAGCGCTTTCGTGCCCGCCGGCTGACGGCGGCGGAGGCGGGTGAATTGCTCAACCTATCGGGCCGGCACTTTCGCCGGCTCTGCGCGCGCTACGAAGAAGACGGGGTCGAAGGGCTACACGACCGGCGCATCGGCCGCGTCTCGCCGCGCCGGGCTCCGGAAAGCGAGCGCGAGCGTATGCGCACGCTCTACCGCGAGCGCTATCGAGGCTTCAACATCAAGCGCTTTCACGAGCATCTCGTGGCCCACCATGACTATAAGCTGCGCTACACTGTCACTCGGCTCGCCTTACAGGCCGCCAGCTTGGTCGAGAAGGCCCCGCGCCGTGGCAAACATCGCAAGAAACCTCCGCGCCGGCCGTTGCCCGGCATGCTGCTGTTTCAGGACGGCTCGTCCCATCGCTGGATCCCAGGCCTGGATCGCGAGCTGGATCTCATCGTCACCCTCCAAGATGCGACCAGCGAACTCTACTCCGCTTTCCTGATCGATCAGGAAGGCACCATGTCCAGCTTCATCGGCTTGTCCGAGACCATCGCCGCGCGTGGCCTGTTCAGCGCGCTCTATACCGATCGCGGCTCCCATTACTTCCACACGCCCAAGGCTGGCGCCAAAGTCGATCCCACCCGGCTGACCCAAGTCGGCCGCGCCCTCGAACAACTCGGCATTACCCATATCCCCTCCTACGAACCACAGGGCCGTGGCCGCATCGAACGCGCCTTCGCCACCTTGCAAGGCCGCCTGCCGGCCGAGTTGGGCTTGGCAGGCATCACCTCCATCAATGCGGCCAATCGATACCTCAAGGAGCGCTTCATCCCAGATTACAACGCCCGCTTCGCCGTTCCCCAAGCCGAGCCAGGCTCCGCTTTCCTCCCTTATGTCGGCCCGCCGCTCCGCGATGTCCTCTGCATCCAAGACGAGCGCCAGGTCGGCCGCGACAACCCCGTCACCTGGCACGGCCGTACCCTGCAAATCCCCAAGCAGAGCCACCGCTATCACTACGTCAGGGCCACCGTGCGCGGGCACGAGTACCCCGATGGATCGCTCGCCATCTTCGATGGACCGCGACGCTTGGCCCAATACCATCACACCGGACGGTTGCTCCATGACCCCGCAAAGGCCGCTTAAATCCGCTCCGCGCGCCGGGCCTGTGCATATGTGGACAACGCTCCCGCGTTGCCCACTTCCCCACAGGCCCAACATCAACAGCAGAAGCGGACAAATGATTCGCTACAAAACACCGACATCTTCACGCGCTACCGACACCCGATCCTTGCCGAGCGTAAATGCCCTGATGCGCATCACCGTAGGAATCGGCTACACTTCCGAAAAAGAACCGGTGACATCATGGGCGGCGCACAA
>VGXN01000180.1 GCA_016873335.1 Phycisphaerae bacterium
ATTGGGCACGGGTTTGTGGGTGTTGCTTGCGACCATTTTCAATCTGATCACCGATCTGGTCGGCGGCGTGCGGGTCACGGTGCTCGAAGAAGAGGTTCGCATCGTCTCGGTTGAGGCTGACGAAACAACGCTGTAGCCTTGCTACTCCTCGAGATTTATCGGGGCTATAGCTCAGTTGGTTAGAGCGCATCCCTGATAAGGATGAGGTCGTTGGTTCGACTCCAATTAGCCCCACTAAATCAACATTTTGAAGCAGCCTGTCGTATTTTGCTATTAGAGAAACCTGAAATATCCCGGTCCATTGTTGTCTCGAGTGATTGGTCTAGTATCAGAAGGTGCTAAAAATTGGCGCATCCAGAAAGAAGAACCAGTGACCAATCGAAATCTCGAAACCTTCGACAACCCGCCAATCCCCCTGCAGGCCAAGCTTGCTGCCGCGTGGACCAGCTTCATGTTTTTCTATATCTACGTCGACTATTATGGTCTCTTCAAGCCTGGCGTCATCGACGATTTGCGGGCCGGTATCGTTTTCGAGTTCGACATCACACCGATATTGTTGACCGTGTTTGTCGCTCTGACAGGGATCCCAGCTCTGATGGTTGTGCTATCAATGGTGCTTCCTGCTCGGGTGAACCGTGCCATCAACATCTCCGTCGCATCTCTGTACATTCCCGTCACGGTGTTCAACGCGGTCGGGGAGTCCAGCAACTGGGCCCCCTTCTACGGCCTTTCCATCGGAACCGAGGTGGTGCTTCTGGCTTTTATTCTGCGCTCGGCTTGGACATGGCCCCGTACGCAATCACCGTCTTTGCCAGGTTGACGCCACTAGTAATAATTCGACTCCAATTTATCCCCACTCACCTGGCAAAAATTTTTCGATACGCCGCGAGCGGCAGCCTTCGAACAAATTTGATTGTTGACCACGCATAGCAGGCGACCAAGACACGAACCTTGATTTTTTTGTCGCGAAACAGAATGCCGAAGGCGTTCAGTTCACCGACAAACATCGCAAACATCTTGCCGCTCAGGCCTCTTGCGCCAAACTCGGGCTTGTGCAGAATCGTCAATTGTTGGTCGATGCGCGAAACATGGCCGTGGTCGGCGGCGATCGACATCCACAACAGATAATCCTCGGCGAGTCGCAGGTCCGGATCAAATCTTTGAGTAATGTTGTGTCGCAACATCGTAGACGGGGTTGAGAAGCGATTACGGCGAAGCAGATCGTTCAACGAAAATTTCGAAATACCCGATGTGCTATCGATTGTGATCTGTGTTGCCCTTGTTTGCCCCGCACTCTGGTGGGTCGTGCCGCAGGCTACTTCGCCCGGGTTTTCGGCGAAAAACTTGAGTTGTAGTTCGAGTTTTTGGGGATGCCAACTGTCGTCGGCATCCAGAAAGGCGACAAAATCGGAACTTGCGAGATTCCAACCCTTGTTTCTGGTTGGTCCAGGGCCCAAGTTTTGCTCATTGATCAGGAGGCGAAGTTCAGGATGGCGCGCAGCAAACTTGCGCACCACA
>VGXN01000181.1 GCA_016873335.1 Phycisphaerae bacterium
CCGTGGAGCGCATCAACTACAACGATGCGAAGGCGTTCGTCAATGCCGCCGGCATGCGGCTGCCGACCGAGGCGGAGTGGGAGTACTCGTATCGCGCGGGAACTCGCACGGCGTTCCACAGCATGCCAGGGTTTCCCAACGGCACGGACGATGAATCGAATCTGCAGGTGGTGGCATGGATCGGGATCAACTCGGGGATGCAGACGCGGCCCATCGGTCTGAAGCCTGGGAACGGTTTTGGGATTCATGACATCGCGGGCAATGTGCTCGAATGGACCAACGATTGGTACGGTGATTACCCAAGTACCCCGCAGGTCGATCCCACGGGCGTGCCGAGCGCATGGGGCCGCGTGTTCCGAAGTGGCTGTTGGCACCTCGGGCCGTGGTTGAGCCGTGTCTCCGTGCGTTTTGAGGATGAGCCGGAGGGGCTGCGTGTCAGTGACACAGGGCTGCGCGTCGCGAAGAATCCGTGATTGCTGCTTGGTGCCGCGTCTCGCGCGGTGGATGGGCATTCCCGCGGAAGACGCTGTCTTCGCGGTGTGCGGTGTCAGAGGCACTCGGCGGGGGCTCAAAGGTATAGTGCGTCATCGCAGTGAGAGGAGTCAATCGAATGAACAAGAAGATTTCTTCAAAGCGTGCGTTGGTTCGTCACGACTTCGTGGGGCGTTCAGCCAGAACGAATGTTGCGCGCGTCATTGGCGTCGGATTCGTGACGTTGGCGGCGCTCGTGCAGAACGCGGCGGCTTGGCAGGGTGCGTCTGCGCAGCCATCGACACCACCCGCTTCAAATGCTGTCCCGGCGTCGCCCGACAAGACCACGCCAGAGGTCGCGCCAGCAGCGAAGTACACGGACGACCAGATCAAGTTGCTGGTGGGACCTGTGGCGCTCTATCCCGATGCGCTTCTGGCAAACACGCTCACGGCTTGCCTGTACCCCGACCAGGTTGCGGCTGCGGCGCGCATGTGCGCATCCGGTTCGCCGCCAACGCAAGCGCAGATTGAGGCGACCGACTGGGAACTTCCAGTCAAGGCGATCGCGGCAGTGCCGACTGTGGTGAACATGCTGAACCAGTACCCCGACTGGATGCGCGCACTCGGCGCTGCGTATCTCAGGCAGCCATCGGATGTGATGCGTGTGACACAGCAGCTGCGCGCGAAGGCGGTTGCCAACGGTGCGCTCAGGTCGGATGATCAGCAGATTGCCGTGGAGTCGGATGAGGACGGCGGTGCTTCAACGGTCACCATTGTGTCGACGAACCCGCAGCTGATTGCGGTGCCGATTTACTCGCCTGATGTGGTGTACGCGGACCCCGATGTGTATGTGGCGGGCTATCCCGCCGACTACTGGGGGTACGCCGGCGGCGTCTATGTCGGTCCTGGCTTCGGTGCGATCAACTGTGACTGGTACGGCGGTTACTGCGCGTGGCACCATGCGCTCTACAACCCGGCGTGGGATCATGTGGGTATTGCGGGCGTCAAGACACTGCACGACGACTGGA
>VGXN01000182.1 GCA_016873335.1 Phycisphaerae bacterium
GACCGCGTGTGCTTCCTGCACGCCGGCTCGGTAGCCGAGGTCGGCGCACCGTCACAGATCTTCAGCGCGCCACAGGACGAGCGAACTCGTCAATTCCTACGACGCGTGATGTCTGTTTAGTCGCGCCACCAGCGCAAACCCTTGCCCGTGCGCCTGCACGTGTACGACTCCCCACCTACCACCGTGGTGTCGCCGCGCTTCTCACACGAACGTCCAGCGCGACTGCTGAAAGTCGCAGACTCCACGGCAGCTGCCACCTGACGAGACGGTGGTTTGGCTGTCGAGTCCACGACACCGTCAGTGGTGCCGATTCCGGGAACGATCGACATCGCTGATGCGGCAATCGACATTGCGGACTGACAAACGAAACACAAGATTCAACCTCGTACGTCTTCCCACAGCGGCGAATACTGAACGTCTCGGCAGCGATCACCGACATACGGTCCGTTGTTTATCTTGAAGTATCGGTTGCGCGCAGGGTCAAGTTGTGCAATCTTCGAACTCCCGATCAGGCTTGACGGCCAGAGCCCGTGCGTCACCGGAAGCCAGCCAATTTGTGGCATCAAGCGTCTGCCGTGCGAGCTGGTTCTGTGCGTGGGCGGAGAGCGGAGCCGCGACCTGCGGCAAGTCGTCGTTCATCTCTCTGGCCGCCATGTGCGGTCTTCGGGGAGTGCGTCTCCCCCGTCGACCACGATCATCTGCCCGGTGACGTACGAGGCGTCTGTGCGACAGAAGAATTCGATCACCGCCGCCACCTCATCTGGTGTGCCAGAACGGCCGAAAGGCGAGGCGGCACCTGCCTTTGCTTCGGCTGGGGTCTGTGAACCGGTGGCAATCCAACCAGGTGCAACCGCATTGACCGTGATGTTGCGTGATGCCACCTCGAGCGCAACAGCACGGGTGAACCCGATCATGCCGGCCTTCGACGCGTTGTAGCCGACGTCGCCCAGCCCGGCCTGGAGGGCACCCGTGGTGCTCGCCACATTCACGATGCGACCACCATCGGGCATCGCCGCAAGTGCGCGGCGCGTCACCAGAAAACACGTCGTCAGGTTGCGCGCGAGGGACTCGTTCCACTGCTGCAGCGTGGTGTCGGCGAGCGAAGCGTTGAACAGTTCGTTGCCGACGGTAACCATGCCGGCGTTGTTCACCAGCACATCGACTTGGCCAAACTCCTTGCACGCTCTGCCGACGAGCGCGTCAACATCGGCCTCTTGCGTCAGATCGCCAACTACGCCGAGCACGTCGCCAGAACCGCCGATTGCCTTTAACTCCGCCACACGCTCATGCACACGATTCGTCGTGCTCGTGATCACCACATTGCATCCTGCAGCACGCAACCGCGCTGCCGTCGCAAACCCGATACCACTCGGCGAGCCGCAGCCCGTGACGAGCGCGGTGCGACGTTGCATTACGTGCGAACTGGATATCGACGCCACGCGAACGGCGCGTTCACCGCGACCGCCAGCACCAC
>VGXN01000183.1 GCA_016873335.1 Phycisphaerae bacterium
GTGTTGCCTTCGGCGGTCAAAGCGCGTGCCACGCTAAACCCGCGAAACTGCGGCGCCTGGCCGAACGCCGCGCCCACGACCGCGAGCGCGGCAGCGGCACTTGCGAAACGCCCGACGAACGGCACGGGAAACAGATTGCCGTGATTGGGGGACCGAGTGTTTGACCGCACAGTCTTCATAGAGGATCCTCCGAGCCGGTCCGTGTCTCTGTCCCTACGCAGACCAACTCTCAGCGTCTCGTGTTCTCAAGAAGACTACCCCGTATCTCATCACCTGCAATGAAAATGGCGCCATTTTGGGCCCCTCAGCATGATCAACCCGCACCTGCGCGCAAGAAAGGACCTTGGCACGGCTCATGCGCGGTGTCGCGCGCTGCCGCGTAGCGGTATCGCACGCGCGTTGGCAATCGCAGAGGTCGGAATCAGACCTCAGAAATCAGAAACAGAAGAAAGGGAAAAATCGGAAAAGAGGAAATGAAAAATCAAAGATGGGAGATGGAATTCACGGAGTCCTGACAACACGGAATCCGACTGCGATGCTGGTGGTCGCGGGCAAGGCGCCGATGAAGCGGGTCGACGCACGAACTCCGTTGGAGTTGTTGGTCCAATTGCCGCCGCGCGTCACACGGTACACGCCAGACGATGGCCCCTGCGGGTTCAACACTGGGCTCGCTGAGTAGTAGCCGCTGGAATACCAGTCGTTCGTGAACTCGTTCACATTGCCCGCCATGTCGTGCAGACCAAACCCGTTACCGAGTTTGCCGCCAACTGGACGGGTTTGGCTGGGCGAGTTGCTGCTGAACCACGCGATACTCGTGGCAAAGTAATCCGAATTCGTGCCACTCAGCTGCCCCGTGTAGCCGTGGAACGCCGTTGTTGTGCCGGCTCGGTACGCGTACTCCCACTCCGCTTCCGTCGGCAGTCGCATGCCCGTCTGGCTCAAGAAGGGTTGGATCATGTCCCAACTCACCTTCTCCACAGGTCGCTGCGGCACTTGCTCGAGCGGCACCTCTGTACTCGCGCTTTGGAAGTTGCTCGGGTTCGATCCCATCAGTGCCGTCCACTGCGCCTGCGTCACTTCGTACCGACCCATGTAGAACGCGTTTGTCAGTGTCACCTGATGGATGGGGGTCTCATGGGAAAGGCAGGCATACTGATACGACGCGCTGCAGCCCATGTTGAATGTCCCAGGCGGGATCAGCACCATCTCGATCTGCGTGGCCGTGTCCTTCACACGCCACGCAAATCCTGTTGCCGTGATCGCAGCGCGCAGATTTGCGTTGGTGACCACCGATGGATCTGGGGAAGCCTCGACGAGCGTTGCCCACGGTGGAACCACGACGCACGGACCCCATGACACCAGAACGACGGTGAGGTCTGCACCCTCAACCACACCGTCGCCATTGATGTCGGCATCCGCGTTGTTCGTGCCCCACACAGCGAGAACGAGGGCGAGATCTTCGGCATCC
>VGXN01000184.1 GCA_016873335.1 Phycisphaerae bacterium
GCGAGCAGTTCGTCCACCTTCGCGTTCGAGTAACTCTGGGTATTGGACCAGATCACGCCGGGCCGGATGTTGGACGAGAGGTAGGTGCGGTGAACGCCGATCACCGGGTCGCCCCAGTTGAACACCGAGTCGGTGGTGAGGTCGAACTCGTGGCCGCCGACGCGCTTGGCCCAGGTGGGGAAATCCGGCGCCGCTCGCACCGTGACATCGAACCCGACCTTCTTCAGCTGCGGCTTCAGGTACTCTGCGATGTTCTGGTGCATTTCGCGGCTGCCCGGGATGAAATCCACCGTGAGCGCGTGGCGCACGCCGCCGGCGCCGGCCTTCAGGCCGGCCTCGTCGAGGAGCCGGTTGGCTTTCGCGATGTCCAGCTTGTAGGGCTCCACCGCCGGGTTGTAGAACGGCGAGGCCGGCGCGATCGGCCCGAGCGCCGCCTGGGTACGACCGCCGTGCAGCTTCTTGACGATGAAGTCGCGGTCAATGGCGTAGGCGATCGCCTTGCGTACGCGCACGTCGTTGAAGGGTTTTTTCTTGGTGTTGATCGCCAGCCAGTTGATCGGCCCGATCGCCTCGCCGCCCTTCTGCGTCACGGCGACGCCCCGAGTCTTCTCGAACCGGGGAATCATCGCGAGCTCCCCCCAGAAGGGCGAGAAGTGAATTTCCTTCCTTTCGATGGCGAGCGACAGGGCGTTGGGGTCCTTGAAGTACCTGAAGATGACGCGGTCAAAATGCGGTCGGCCCGGCAGGAAGTAATCCTTGTTCTTCTCCAGTATCAGGTGCTCACCGGCCTTGTATTCGGCGAAGCGGTAGGCGCCCGAGCCGACCGGATTCGTGTTGCGAGGGTGGACTTTCGGGTCGACACCGTCGCCATAGACGTGTTTGGGCAGCACCGGCACAAACGGCGAGGTCAGCGCGAGGAGGATCGCCGGGTGCGGCTGCGACAGGCGAACGATGGCGATGCGGGCGTCGGGTGTCTCCACGCGCTCGACCGCGGCCAGCATCGACTGGAAAGGGTGGTTCTGCTTCGCCACCAGGATCGAGAACGCCAGGTCCTCGGAGGTGATCGGCCTGCCGTCGTGGAATCTCGCGTTCGCCGCGAGCTTGAGGAGCAGCGACTTGCCATCGTCCTGAAAACTCCAGCTCTCGGCGAGGTACGGCTGCGGCTGCCACTTCTCATCGAAGCGCAGCGGGCTGGCGAAGATCTGCGCCCCCGGCATCATGGTGGCGATGCCGGACTGCACCGCCGGGTTGAAGTGGCGTGGCACCTGCGTCGTGCCCCAGACGAGCACGTTTTGCGCGTTCACGACCGTGGCGAAGCACGCGGCCATAAGCAGGAACAGGGCTCTCATGACGGACCCTCCAAGGTTGCTGAAAACATGGTATCGCGGAATCAGGTTCTCCCGGTTCATGCCGGCTCGATGTCGCGCGTGCGCAGCGACTTCGGATCGTAGAGCGGGGCA
>VGXN01000185.1 GCA_016873335.1 Phycisphaerae bacterium
TGGCATGCGCAATCGCGTCCCGCGTACGCTGCTCGCTGCGCGTCGCGGTGACCACGACCGCGTCCTCCTCAGCGGCAACGGGGGTGATGACGCAGGAAATGGCCGCCAACGCGGCCGCGGAAAAGCGGAATTGCATTGAAACCTCCACCGGCGCCGTCCCCGACGCCCTGAACAGGTTGGTCAATGCAAGGCCGGTCTCCGGGCTCGCGAGTCCTTCCGGTTGCCTGGCCTTCCCATCCGAAGTTGCGGGCAGTGGCCGAGTGCAGGCACCCGATCTCGCTTACCGTTGCGGGGGCAGCAGAGGCATCGCACCTCTTTCCCGTTTCACCCACGGCGCGGGCTGCGCCATGGACACCTTGCAACCGAAAGCGAAGCCATTGTACCCCTTCGCCTCAGCGCCGGGTTCAACTGAGGAAACACATTGAGAACCGCTCCTTATTTCTTGACGCAGCGGCGGATTTGCACCATATTTGCAGACGTGGAAGCGGAGTTCATCTCCCTCGAGGCCAAGGTCGCGCAGTTCGTCGGACTGTGCGAGAAGTTGCGCGCCGAGAACCATGACCTGCGCCAGCAGCTGGCCGGCGCCCGCAACGACGCCAAGCGCCTGACCGAGCGCATCGACGGCGCCAAGGCGAAGCTCGAGAAGCTGCTCGCCCGCCTGCCCGACTGAAACTCCAGCCCCCCGCCGCCCAGATGGCCGACAACGCCAAGACGATCGAGGTCAGCATCCTCGGCCGCAACTATCGGGTCTCCTGCGCCGAAGGCGAGCGTGAGGCGCTGATGCGCGCGGTGGAGTATCTGGATGCCAAGATGGGTGAGATCAAGAACACCGGCAAGGTCAACGGCGCCGACCGCATCGCGGTGATGGCCGCGCTCAACATCGCGCATGAACTGCTGTCGATGAAGGTTGGCGCAGGCTTTGACATCGGGGATGCCAAGCGTAGAATTCATTCTATCGAGGCGAAGCTTGACGCTGCAATCGCCCGGCAGGAGAAGCTGTTCTAGTTCCACCTGCGGGCGCGCAATGCGATCGACGTCGCCTGCTGTGCTCGACAGGGCCCATATTTCCGAACCGATAGCATCCCCAGGTTGCTGCCACTAGGGTCACTGTTGTGAGCGCCCCTGGCCGGGCACCTGCCTGGCCCGCCGGACGAACCTGATGTGACCGGTCAGCGACCACCCTGACTTGCAGGGTTCGGGATCCGGCGCACCGGCATGAGCGGGGGACACCACCTTCCAGTCTGGGACAATCGCGGCCGTGAACTACTGGCTCATGAAGTCCGAGCCCGACGAGTGCTCGATCGACGACGCGCTCGCGGCACCGGGAAGCATCACGCCCTGGACCGGGGTGCGCAACTACCAGGCGCGCAACTTCATGCGCGATGCCATGCGCCCTGGCGACGGGGTGTTCTTCTACCATTCCAGCTGCCCGGAACCGGGCATTGCCGGGCTGGCAG
>VGXN01000186.1 GCA_016873335.1 Phycisphaerae bacterium
GGCGCTTTTCTTTCAACGAAAGTTTCGCCACTTTCTTGTTGTTTGACTTGCCTCTTTGTTCTTTGTTCGCCATATATTTCTCCGATTTGTGAAACTAACCGACCTGGCTTGCTGACACCGCTCAGAATAGCCGAAAAAGATCATTTCGCCACGAGACCCAACCTGTCGGCGCGCTCATGTTTTCAAATGCCAACTCGAGTGAGATTCTCCCGTCTATCGCTGACGCAGGCGCAACGATTGCCACGAACCGTCGCTCGTCCAACCGCCGTCGACCGGCAATGCCACACCGTTGACGAAGCCCGACTTCGTGTCGTCGCACAGCCAAGCGATCGCCTCGGCGACGTCGTCGGGTCGGGCGAAACGCGCCATCGGCACATGATCGGTGATGTCTTGGTCGGAGTACGTACCACCTGCCTGGTCTTTGTGGTCCATTTCGGTTTTCACCCAGCCCGGACAAACCGCGTTGACACGCACGCCGCGTGCACCCCACTCGACGGCCAGAGTTCTGGTCAGACCGATCAGGCCGTGTTTGCTGGCGTTGTACGCCGAGCGGTCGGCGACGCCCTGCAGGCCCGCGACCGAGGCGACATTGACGATCGCACCCGAGCCGGCGTCGAGCATGATCTTGCCGAACTCTTTTGCCAGCATGAACGGGGCGACGAGGTTGACTTCGAGCACCTGGCGATACTTGTCGTTCGTCGTGTCGAGGGCCGGCGAAATATTCGAGATCCCGGCGTTGTTGACAAGCGCGTCGACCCGGCCGAACTTTTTCAGCGTCTTGGTGGCCGCGTCGGCGACGAACTTTTCGTCCGTAATGTCGCCGTTCAATGCGACTGCGTTTCGATAAGGCCGCGTGTCGACGGGCTGCAAGTCGATCAGCGCGAGCGCCCAACCCAGGCTGTCGAGCAATTCTGCAGTTTGGCGCCCGATGCCCTGCGCTGCACCCGTGATAACGACTGTTTTCAACTCATCCCGCGGGTCTTGTCACCCAAATCGACTGCGGTGAGCCGGGCAATATTGTTCGAACACTACCATCAGTGTCGCAAAACGCACAAGTGCAGGCCACGGCGAGAATTGTCTCACCGATGTCGCCATCTCATTCTGCGATCGATTGAGGGTTCACGGTGCGAATTTCACTGAAGTTTGATTAACCCCACCTCTACGGTGACCGGGTCACCCAAATCGTCTGCGGCGAGCCCAGTAATTCAGTTTGCACATTGCCGCTCGTATCGGAGATCGCAAAAGTCGCTGCCGCCCTCAAGACAGTGTCGTATGTGGTGTTGTCTCGTTCTGCCCGAGATTGAGCATTAATCGTGCAAACCTTCGCCGACGTTTGCACGATTGAGTTGATGGCCGAAATATATTTCGTCGTAAAGTCGACACCGATCGTCTTTGACAAAGTTGTGCAGTCAATATCTTTGTCACCCGTGATCGTATAGTTCACAGACGGCGA
>VGXN01000187.1 GCA_016873335.1 Phycisphaerae bacterium
CAGCCACGGACTGCAGTTGGTCATGCGCCTCCGCCTGTACCGGATCACCGAGACTTCCACGAAGCAGGCGCGTCATCCATGCCATCAGCGCGGACACGGCGTCCGCAACCGAAGACTTCGTGTGCGGTGCACTTGCGATTTCCTGCGGCAGCACACCGCCCCCGATGGCGTTCAGTGCTGCGACAAGTTGCGCGCCAATCGGCGCTTGCTTGTCCAACACCTGCCCAAGATCGCTCACGCTGTGGAGCAAGTGATCCGCCCGCAGGCGATCAAGGATCCGGCGCGGGTCGTCCAACATCTCGTCCCGCAGCGCACGCAGCACGGCAGGCTGCGAAAGAAACTGCGCGAGCGTTGCGGGCGTGCACTGCGCGTGCAACTGCGCGGTGGCGCGAAGGAGCGAGCCAGAGAGCGTGAGTGCGTAGGGCGTTCCAGATCCCGCGTGAACAGCACGGCCGTGACGGAGTGCCACCGCTTGCAGCAGCGGAGTAAGTTCAGGATCGCAGGACACCACCACAGGTTGTGCGGCCGCGTCCGTCAGCGCATCCTTTCGTCCAGTTGCGTCCACTGATTCTGCACACATCACACTGAAGCGCGCGAGTGCAGCCTCGCACTGGTCCAGCGCATCCTCCGCTGGCTCGAGTGCTGCTTCAGGGATGTCGGGCGCAAGACCCTCCGCATCGCTTGCAACGCAGCCGAATGCATCCAATCCTCGGTCGTTCCATGGTGGCGAGTCAGGGGCAATGATCCACGCCTCCACAGCGACCCCACCTTGCACAAGACACTCCACCACACGCCTGTTGAGCGGCGTGAGATCGAGGACGCCAAGCAGCACCACGCGCTCAAACGCCGCCTTGCCATGCTGCTCCTCATGCTGCGCGGCATGCAGTACCTGATCGTTCCACTGCCATGGCGTGACAAGCGCCACACCGTGCACCTGCGAGAGTTCGCTTGCGACCACATCGCACTGACGGTGGAACGCCTGCAGCGCATTCCAGCGGTCCGCCAGAAGCGGCGACACACATGGCAACTGCGCGACTTCCGCAGCCGATCGTCCGGACTGCACCAACTGCTGTGTGACATTGTCGAGTGCTGAGGCAATTCGACTGAGTATCACGGGACTCTCGGCCATCTCGCCCCGCATCACCTGCGGCATCAGCAGCGCTGCGGCATCGTTCGGCAAACGGCGGAGCGCCTCGTGCATCAGAAGCATCCACGCGATGCCTCCGATCGGACGGGATGCGCGGTTCACGGGAATCGCACGCGCAGCAAGAGACGCCACCGTACACCGCGCAGGTGGAGTCAGTGCTTGACCGCGCTCATGTGCCGCTTCTGCAAGACAAAGATTCAGCAGACGCCGCGACCGTCCCGTCGCCGTCACAACGAGCGTGCGCGACAAATCAAAGCCGCCATCAACGCCGCGAGGCGAATCGTCCAAGA
>VGXN01000188.1 GCA_016873335.1 Phycisphaerae bacterium
GCCCTGAACGAGGGCACAGGGTTCCGCGACCTCGTGGTGGCGGCGATTGCTGACATCGAGTCGATCTTCTCTCGCCGACCTCTTGATGGGATTCGCAGTGGACTCTTGGTTGCGCTCGACCGACTCGTTGAGGCTGAGGAGCGCCTGCTCGCAACGCAGCCGCTTCGAGATGAGGCTGTTCAGGCGGCACTGACGGCTCAGGAGGAAGCTGCAGGCGCTGTTCTTGCTGCGGCCGAGTTGGCGGCACAGGAAGCGGCAGATCGCGCCACGGCGGCGAATGACTCGGCTGCGGCAGCGGAGGCGGCGGCTGCTGACCTCGGGCAGGGAATCCAATCGCTGACGGAAGCCATTGGGGCGATGCTGAGTGCTCGCGATGAAAGAGAGAGTGCAGATGCTGAGCGCGCGGCAGCAGATGCTCTGCGTGAAGTTGCATCGGCCCGCGCTGCGGAAGCACAGGCGCAGATCGACATTCACATCGCATCGGCGCAAGGCGCATCCGATGCCGCTGTCGTTGCGAGTGCTGCATTGGCTGAAGCGCTTGGGCACTTGGATCAGGCATTCGCGAATGCGGGACTCACGAGTACCGCCGTTGCGAACTGTCTCGCTGCGCTGCAGGAGGCACAGCCTGATCTCGAAACGGCAGGCGGATTCGCAGCGGAGGCTCGCGAGGCCGCCGATGCCACTCAGGGGAACGCGCTCGATGCGCGGTCGGCGTCCGATCAGGCGGGCGAGGCTGCCGAGTCGGCGCTGGCGACGGGGCAGGAGTCTGTTGGCGCAGGAAGTGTGTACGCGCAGCGGATTGCCGCGATCCGTCAGGTCATTCTGAGCGCACAGGAGCGTGCGGGCGCCGCGGCAGGACATGCACTCAACGCTTCAACAGCCGCCGTGTCTGCCGAGTCGTCGGGCAGCGCGTTTGCCGCGCAGTTTGCTGATCCTTTGGATCCACAGTCTTCCGCCTCCGCCGCGGCTGCCGCGGCTTTGAATGCGGTCGCGAGGGCGCTGACACTTGCCTCGGAGGCGCAGGATGCCGCGGATCAAGCTGGTGCGTCGGTACAGGGGGCACAGAATGCGCTGGATTCCGTGCTCGATCCAAATGGAGCGGAGGTCGACTTCACCTCCTCGCTGGGTGACATCGCATCGGCGGTGGATTCCGCTGCACACGCCAATGCCGCTGCCGGAGAGGCTGAGCGGCTCGCTGCAGTTGCCGACGCGGAGGCGGCGACGGCCGAAGCCGCAGTGGATGCAGCATCGGGTGCTGGTCTTGCTTCGCAGTTCGCGTCGGCCGCCGCCACTCGCGCAGACGAGAGCAACCGTCTGACTGTGGATGCGGTGCACCGTCTCGATCAACTTGAACAGGGTTCGCAGGAACTTGAGGAGCAAATCGGATTGGCGCAAGCCGCCGCAGATGATGCGTCCTCGGCACAGTCTG
>VGXN01000189.1 GCA_016873335.1 Phycisphaerae bacterium
GCTGCCAGCGTCAGTGCTCCCTGAGTTTACGAGAATCACTTGACTCGGTTGCAGCGTTTGGCCGTCTAGTTGGTCGAGCAAGTACTCAAGATTTTCCTGCTCGTTGTAGTACGGAACGATGACTGTTATCGACGGAGCTTGTGACACGAGCGTTAGTGAGCGAGGAACCGTTTGAACCACGCGATGGTGTGGTCGATCCCGGCGTCAAAGCCCGTCGTCGGTGTCCAGCCAAAGTCGCGGTGGACGACGTCGTAATCCATGTATTGCACCGTGATCTCACCAGTGGTGCGCGCCGACTGCATCTGTCGAACGATCACATCCAGCGCCTTCTGGTCTTTGCACTTGGTGAAGATGAGCTCAATCACTTCGCGCACCGTACGCGGCTCGTTGGTGCCGGCGTTGTACGCCTTGCCGCGGAACTGTGCAGGATTGGCGCTCAGATGTTCTGCGATACGGGCGTACAGAGCGACCACGTCGCCCGCATAGATGAAGTCGCGGATGTGCGAGCCGTCTCCGCGGGGGATGAAGGTTCCGTGACCGAGCGCAGCTTGAACGGCATCTGGCACGAGCGCGCTGAAATTGAGTTGGCCAGGACCGTAGATGTTGCAGAATCGAGTGACGACGATCGGCAATTGATAGACGTCGCTTGCGTAGCAGTGCGCGATCATGTCTGCACACGCCTTCGAGGTGTCGTAGGGATATTGCGCTTTGAGTGGGTAGTGCTCCCGGTACGGCATCTCGCTGGCGGGGTACTCACCGTATGCCTTGTCGGTCGACGCGATGACGGCAGCTTTCAGTGCCGGAGCGTGGGTACGTAGCGCTTCAAGCAAGGTGTAGGTACCACGAATATTGGTTTCGAACGTCGTATACGGGCTCTTCAATCCGACGCCAATTTCTACTTGGGCAGCGAGATGGAAGCAGAACTCGAAATCTCCTTCCGACATCACGCGCTCGAGGAACGAGCGGTCGCAGAGGTCACCGCGCGCGATTTTGATTCGTGAGCCAAGACCTTCGAAGTGCAGGTACGAACGTCGCTCAATATTGCGCTCCAGACCCGTTACATCGGCACCTTCGCGCACGAAGAAATCGACGAGGTTTCCACCGATGAATCCGTTCGCTCCGGTAATGAGAATTCGTCTGTCTTGCCAGAACGACATCGTGTTCAGCCTACGGATGCCCATCCTGCGAGAGCGGTTTCAGCATCTTCAAGTTCTGATCGTGTGTTCACCGTGACATGCAGCCCATGATGGGGGAAGGCATGCAGGGCACGGTCTGCTACGAGTCGACGCAATGCACTCTCGAACGATTCCGCCGAACACACGATGTCAAGTGCTTGCCGAGAAAAGACGAAGTACCCGATGTTGATCCATCGATCAAGGACCGGCTTTTCCTCGTAACTCGTCACCTTCGAGTTGTCATCAAGCGA
>VGXN01000190.1 GCA_016873335.1 Phycisphaerae bacterium
AATAGGCCGCCTATCCAGTTTTCAGGATACGACCTAAGTCACTAGTGTCCGGCTAATTCATGAACAGTTTCAACTGGCTGTCCATCTGGTCCGGCTCGATCTGTGGCTCCTCCAGCGAAAAAGCCTGCGAAATGGGCATCTTCTCGAACAGCGTGAGCGAGAGGATCTGTAGCAAAGTGTAGAGCGATGCGTCGAGGGCGAGACGTTTCTTGACGATGGCGAGCACGTAGACCGAGACCGCGATCCAGATTTGGGTCTTCACCGCGTTCTCTGACGTGCCGTAGAACTTCTTGATGCGCAGATGCTGCTTGATCCACTTGAAGAACAGCTCGACCTGCCAACGGCTCTTGTAGAGGGCGCAGATG
This sequence comes from Phycisphaerae bacterium, assembly GCA_016873335.1. GTDB lineage: Bacteria > Planctomycetota > Phycisphaerae > Phycisphaerales > SM1A02 > F1-60-MAGs104. Next base: position 366 of record VGXN01000190.1, read on the forward strand.
GTGGCAGCGGGCAGCGTGCGCTGGTTAGTGAGAAACACCAGCGTCTTGCCGGTCTCGGGGTCCTTGAAGCGGATGCGCCTGAGATGCTCGGGGTAATGCTGACAGGTCTGGACGCCCGCGAGCGCGATTGTTTGATCGCAGATGATGCCGGAGGTGCGGTCGGACGGCGCCGAGTGTACGCGCTTCGCATCCATGCTCGACTTGGCGCGCGTGACGAAGAAGGCGCCGGCCTGATGCAATGCGTAGAGCCGAGCAAAATCGACATAGCCGCGATCCATCACGTAGATGGCGCCGGGCTCGGCAAGCAGCAGATCGAGGGCGTTCACATCGTGCAGCTTGCCGTCCGAGATGTGGATGAAGCTCGGGATATTGCCGCGCAAGTCGAGCAACGTATGTATCTTCACCGCCGACTTCGTGGTGCGGAAATGCGCCCACGGAAACACCGACAGGCACAAGTCGATCGTCGTGGAGTCGAGCGCATAGACGGTGTTGTTGAGATCGAGCCCGAGTTCCTCGTCGACATACAGCCTGCGTGCTTGGGCGATCAGCCGCTGTGCGAAATCCGCGTAGATGCGCCAATCGCGAGCCTCGTTGGCATCGGCCAGCGTCGAGCGCCGCGGCAACTCACGAAAGCCCATGTGGTAGAGCTTCGATGCCTGCGCCGACAGGCAAATCTCGATGTCGCGCAGGCTCTCCCGGCACGTCAGCTGCGCGAAAGCCATCGCCCGGTACTGGTCCTGGCACTTGAAACGCTTCACCGAGTGATCCCCGCCGAAGCGCGCCACCGAGCGCCGGAAGGTGTGCATCGGCAGATGATCGATCAACTGCGCGAAGACCAGCTTGCCCTCGTACATGTCCCGCCCCCGTGGCAGCAGCGACTCGGATGTCGCGCGGTAAGGCTCGGGTCGGGGCGCGGGCAACTTCAAGTCGGTGACACCCCCAAAAGGTAGGGCTATGCGTTGCATCTCAATACGCCGCCACAATCATCTGCCTACGGATTCCGGACGGTAGTGAACTATCTCGCTTGTTTGCCCGTCGATCTGGACGAAGAT
>VGXN01000191.1 GCA_016873335.1 Phycisphaerae bacterium
GCCGCGCCCCAACAGCGTTCAGGCACGTGGGGGACTGCATCCACCATTCCCGTGTAGTAGGCGATGTGCAGCAGAAGAACGCCCTTCGACGAATCGCCATCGAGTGCGTAGTGCCGGTCGAGATATTGATTCGTGCCAAGACTCTCGGTCATCGCATCACCCATGCGCCCGTCCTGCCCAACGCGCCGCCAACGACCGAGTTTGGTGGGAATGGTGTCGAACGACTCCCGTAGCGCGACGGGTTCCTTGCGGAGGTAGACATTCAGCGCCGCGACGCTCGCACGGAATGCGATGGATGACAGCACGAGCACGCCGAGCAGTGCAGCGAATGCCCATCGGATGGATCCGCTAAACAGCATTCGCCCCCCGCGGTCCATCCTCCACCATGAGCCGCTGAATGAGCCACAAGACCCCCATGTACAGGAACAAACCTGGAATCAGCCACAACACACCGATGAACTCGTGGACCTCGCCATCGATGAAATTGCGATTGAACTGCGAAAGCACACCGAGCGACGCGACGCGCACAATGTTCACCGCAAGCGCAATCGGCACCGCAGCGGACACCAAGAGCGCCCGCTGCCAGAAACGCGTGAGGTTGGTCGCCGCGAGAAACACGCCGAGTGCCGCGAACGCCACCAACATTCGCATGCCCGAGCATGCCTCAGCAACATTCAGCGGGAATGACTCGCCACCGGACCATACGACAAGCGTGTTGCCGTTTCGGTCCACTTCCATGCCGATGATCGTCAGCAGGAAGTATGCGCCGACCGCCGCGATGTCTTGCAGTTGGAAGGTGATCTTGTTCAGCATCACTTCGGAAAGCGTTTGCCCAAACGCCCACAGAAATCCAATCGGGAACCACAACCACCGCATCGCCTTCGTCCCAAAGAGCACCCACGCAATCCCGACCAAGGTGAGCAGGATGCCAAGCGACATGATGTTGTGATGGAAGAGCGGCTTGGGACCGAATACGCACAGCAGATACCAACCCACACCAAGCATGATCGGCAGCAGTCCCAACCAGCACGGGGTGAAGGGTTGCAGTTCTGAAAGTTCCTTGCGGCGCAGCCAGATGAAGTAGCCACTGACCGCAGGTACGAGAAGCGTGTGCGCCCAGTCGCTCGGCTGGGTGATCGCGAACATCACCTGACGGCGGAAGAACTCAAAGAAGACCACCGCCAACAGTGCAGCGAGCAGCGCACCAAACCCAATCGCTGCGGGCAGCTGCACGCGAACAGGTGTTCCCTGCGTGCGAGGGGAGAGGGAGACATCGGAAACTGTGTCTGGCACTGCGGTCATTGTGACATACCCGTCCCAAGAGCCCTTTGTTCGACATTCCGAGACTCCCCCTCCTGCGAAACGATGTGTTTCGCATCGAAAAACTACAGCAACTCAAGATCACTGGCCC
>VGXN01000192.1 GCA_016873335.1 Phycisphaerae bacterium
TGCCTTTCTTGGATCAACGCTCGGCTGGATTGCGGCGTGGGATGGCGAGCAACTACGCGCAGGGTTCGTGGGGACCTGCTGCTGCGGATGATCTGATGCGGCGCGATGGTCGCGCGTGGCACGATGAATGATTTTGGTGGAGTCGGCGGTACTCTGCTGTGGTGTCGAAATCGAACCTGACGGGGCATCGTGTCAGGAGGAGGGGCTCCGCCATGGTGGTCGCTGTGGCGGTTTGGGCATGTGCCGCTTTTGGGGCGAGCGCAGCTGGCACGCTGCCGCAGGATGCGAAGGAGGCGGCGGGGGACCCTGCTTTGGAACGGGTGAAGGCGATGCCAATCGTCGCAGCACCACTCGACGAGGCAACGCTTCGCAACTGCATGCGCGCGGTCGGTCTGCGGTCGCGCGGCGGTGATGCGGCGAAGGCGATCGACGCTGCGGTTGGGAAGGCATTCGAGGCGGCGAAGGAGCAGCGCGCGGCGTTTGATGCGGGCGCGCTGGTCGCTGCAGAGAAGTCGATCGCGCAGCAGATAGGTGAAAGTGGGGCGTTGAGTGGTGCGGCACTGAAGAGTGTGGCACAGGCGCGCCGCGGCGCATCGGAGATTGACTTGCAGGTGGTGACTGTGGTGGCGAGCGCGCTTGAGGATGCGAGTGACCCAAGTCGTACTCGTCTTGTGGATGCGCTTCGGCAGATGCTGCGCATCGATGCGGCGATGAGCACACTTGAGCGCATACCGCTGGTGCCTGTGTCCTTTATCTCCGTGGGGCCTGGGCTGCAGACGATCAACCTGTCGACCGACCGAGGCGTGCTGACACGGGACTTGTTGATTACAGATCTTGAGCGTCGCGCCGAGGCAGCGGAGGGGTTGTCGTTGGCATCACTGGAGGTCTCGGCGGCGGATGTGCAGTCGATGAACTCGACGATTCAGATGAGCCTGACGAGTTTGCTGGCGCAGGAGGTTGCGGTCGATCCTGAGTTGCTGCGTGTGTTGTCTTCGCTGATGCTCGGCCGACCTGCGGTGAAGCCTGCAGCTGAACTCGCGAAGCTTGATGCGGAGTTGGCGAAAGCACTGGCGGCGGCGCTGACGCCCGTCGAGGCGGCCGATGTGCTGATCGCGCTTGATCCACGCGCGATGCGGCGCGGCGTGGGTGCGCTCGATATCAGGCGGCTCTGCGCCGAGGCGGCGCTGCTGAAGGGCGTGACCCCCGAGCAGTCGACCAAGGTTCAGTCGGTACTCGAGAGCTGGCAGAAGTCGCAGTTGGCGGCGTACCAGGGTGTGCTCGATGTGGATGCGCGGTGGCTGCGCGAGACACAGCCGCTCGCGGAGCGCCTGAAGGCGGACGATCCATCGACGTGGCAGATGAACCCGCCGTCGCCGCTCCTTCAGCAAGTGGCG
>VGXN01000193.1 GCA_016873335.1 Phycisphaerae bacterium
TGCCGATGGGGTGACCCAACGCGATTGCCCCGCCATTCACGTTGACGATGTCGTCGGTGAGCCCAAGTTCGCGCATCGAGGCGATGCCGACGGCCGCGAACGCCTCGTTGATTTCGACGAGTGACAAGTCGGCGAGCGACAACTTGGCGCGGCTCAAGGCCTCCGCGATTGCACGACTCGGCTGGTGCAACAGTGACGCACTGTCAGGCCCAGCCACCATGCCGTATGAAACGAACTCACCAAGTGGTGTGACCCCACGCTTCTCGGCAGCACGCTTTGATATCACAACGACCGCCGAACCACCGTCGCTGATTTGGCTGGCGTTACCTGCGGTGACCGTGCCGTTCTTGTCAAACGCCGGGCGCAATGCACCGAGTGATTGCATCGTTGTGGCGGCACGAACGCCCTCGTCATCTTTCACCATGATGGGGTCACCCTTACGCTGCGGCACCTGCACCGGCACGATTTCGTCAGCGAGACGACCGGCCGCAATTGCTGCTGCCGCCCGCGCGTGGCTTTGCATCGCAACGGTGTCTTGTTCATCGCGCGAAATGCTGCCAGCCGAATAGCGCTCGGTGCCAAGCCCCATGAGGCACGCGTCAAATGCGCACCACAGACCATCTTTGATGATGGCGTCAGCAAGTTCGGTGTTGCCGTAGCGGAATCCGCCACGTGCACCGCTCGCGATGTACGGCGCGTTGGTCATCGACTCCATGCCGGCGGCTACGACGATGTCGGCTTCACCACTCGACACCATCTGGTCGGCGAGATAGATCGCATTCAAGCCCGAGAGGCACACCTTGTTGATGTTCACACTCGGCACGTTCATCGGAATGCCGGCTTTCACTGCCGCCTGTCGCGACGGCACCTGACCCTGACCCGCCATCAACACTTGGCCGACGATCACATGTTCAACTTCATCAGGTTGCACACCGGCACGCCGCAGCGCTTCGGCAATCGCGAATCCGCCCAAGTCGGCGGCATTGAAGTCGGCGAGCGCCCCGCTCATCTTGCCGATTGGTGTGCGCGCCCCCGCAACGATGTAAGAGCCGGGCATGGCTACCTCCGTAGTGCCACAGTAGTTTCTACGCGTGGATTCAGTTCGAGAGGCCATCAATAACGGCGCGGTCGGTGAGCAGCTCGCGAAAATCCCGCTTCCGAGCACGTACCGGGCCGCAGTGCTGGAAAAGAGCGACGCCGAAATGTTTGCTGGCGTGGCCTCGCGCGACAGAGACCCGCGCAAGAGCCTGAAACTTCGCGAGGTGCCGATTCCCGAGTTGGCGCCTGACGAGGCAGTCGTCGCCGTGATGGCGAGCAGCATCAACTTCAACACGGTGTGGAGCGCAATCTTTGAGCCGATCAGCACTTTCGGTGCGCTGACTCGTT
>VGXN01000194.1 GCA_016873335.1 Phycisphaerae bacterium
TCCGAGGCGGCGAGGTTGTAGTCACCGCGCAGGCTCATGCTGCGGACTTCAGGACCCCGCGGCGCATCTGGTCCAGTTCGATGGACTCGAACAGCGCCTTGAAATTGCCCTCGCCGAAGCCCTCGTCGCCCTTCCTCTGGATGAACTCGAAGAAGATCGGCCCCAGCTGGGTCTCGGAGAATATCTGCAGCAGCAGCGCCCCCGCCTTGCCGTCGATGAGGATCTTGCGCCGCTTTAGCTCGGCGAGGTCCTCGCCGTGGCCGGGGATGCGCTTGTCCACCAGTTGGTAGTAGGTGTCGACCGTGTCCAGCAGCTTCACGCCCTTCGCCTTGATCGCGTCCACGGTGCGGTAGAGGTCGATCGAGCCCAGCGCCACGTGCTGGATGCCCTCGCCGTGGTAGCGGTCGAGGTACTCCTGGATCTGCCCGGCCTTGCCGCTGCCCTCCTCGTTGATCGGGATGCGGATCCTGCCGCAGGGACTGGTCATGGCCTTGGACTTCACCCCGGTGACCTGGCCCTCGATATCGAAGTAGCGCACTTCGCGGAAATTGAACAGGCGCTCGTAGAAGTCGGCCCACTCGTTCATCCGACCCTTGTGGACGTTGTGCGTCAGGTGATCGATGTAAGTCAGTCCGTGCCCCACGGGATCCAGTTCTGCGCCCGGAAGGGGTTCGAAATCCACATCGTAGAAGCCGATGTCGCCGATGTCGCCGGGCTTCGCGCCGCCTTTCCCGCGCCAGCGGTCGATGAGGTAAATGATGGAGTCGCCGATGCCCTTGATCGCGGGGATGTTGAGCTCCCCCGGACCCGCCTGCCCGGCGTAGCCCCAGGCACCCAGCGCGATGCAGCGCTCGTAGGCGACCTTCGCGTCCTGCACGCGCAAGGCGATGGCGCAGATGCTGGGCCCGTGCTGGCGCGCGAAGCGCTGCGCGAACGAGTGCGGCTCGGCGTTGACGATGAAGTTGATCCCGCCCTGCCGGTACAGGATCACATTCTTGTGGCGGTGGCGCGCGATGGCCTTGAAGCCCAGGCGCTCGAACAGGGCGCCCATCGCCTCGGGGTCGGGCGCGGCGTACTCGATGAACTCGAAGCCGGCCGTGCCGGCGGGGTTGTCCCATAGGTCGGTCATGGCGTCCTCCGACTGGCACTATAAATCATGTGGCCCGGCAAGACCTGCCAATCATTGCTTGGATAATGCGCTGTCGAGCAATAAAATGCCTTTCCATGACGCTTGATCGTACGGACCTGCTCATCCTCGAGGCGCTGCAGCGCGAAGGGCGCCTCTCGAACCAGGACCTCGCCCAGCGCGTGAACCTGTCGCCCTCGCCCTGCCTGCGCCGGGTGCGCGCGCTGGAGGAGGCGGGCGTGATCCGGCAGTACGT
>VGXN01000195.1 GCA_016873335.1 Phycisphaerae bacterium
CGTATCGCGCCGTGCTAAGTGTTACCGAGGGTCCGGGCATCGCGCCAAAACCCCTGTTACCGAAACCAGTGTCAGCAGAGGGGGCACTGGCGTGGGACCGGAAGCGCGACGGGAGTATCTGACACGAATGCGAGAGCGATATGGGGGCGCGAGTCGGCGTGAGAAGAGCCGGCTGTTGGATGAGGCGGTGGCGATGACGGGCTATCACCGCAAGGCGCTCATCCGGACCTGGCGGGCCGAGCGGCCCGCGCGGCGCCGCCGCGGCGGGCGGCCGACGCGCTATGGGCCCGCGGTGGTGCGCGCCTTGACCGCCGTGTGGACGGCGGCCGGCTATCCGTGGTCGGTGCGGTTGAAAGCGCTCCTGCCAGCGTGGCTGCCCTGGGCCCGGAAGCGGCTGGCGCTGACCGCGGCGGTCGACGCGGCGTTGCGGACGATCAGTGCGCGGCAGATCGATCGCGTGCTGGCCCCCCGCAAACGGGTCATCCGGCGCCGCCAGTATGGCCGCACCAAGCCGGGGACGTTGCTGAAGCATCACATTCCCCTGAAGACCGACCGGTGGGATGTCCACGTGCCGGGCTTCACGGAGATTGACCTCGTGGCGCACTCCGGGGATCGCGCCGACGGCGAGTTTATTCACTCGTTGAATGTCACCGACATCCACACGACCTGGGTCGAGACCGGCGCCGTCATGGGGAAAAGCCAGATCCGGGTCCAAGAAGCGCTCGATCAGCTGCGCCAGGCGCTCCCCTTTCCGCTGCGCGGCATTGACTCGGACAACGGCTCGGAATTCATCAATGCGCACCTCCACGCCTACTGCCGCACCCACCAGCTGCAGTTCACGCGTGGGCGCCCCTACAAAAAGGACGACAACGCCCACATCGAGCAAAAGAACTGGACCCACGTGCGCAAGCTGCTGGGCTACCTGCGCTACGACTCGGCGGCGGCCCTGACGGCGATCAACGCCGTGTATGCAGATCTGCGCCTCCTGCAGAATCTCTTTCTGCCGTCCGTCAAGCTGCGGCGGAAAGAGCGCGTCGGCGCGCGCGTGCGACGCCGCTATGACGCGCCGCAGACGCCGTTGGACCGCGTGCGCGCCTGTCCCGACGCCGATGCCGCCGCGGTCGCCGCTCTCGTCCGTCTGCGCGACCGTCTCGATCCGTTTGAGCTGGCCGCGCGCATCGACCGGGCCCTCGATCGGGTCTATGGGCTCGCTAATCAGCGCCGGGCACCGACCTCGACGGGGGCGGCGGGGACGCGTGCAAAGAGCGCACGCGCCCCCGCCGCCCTGACCTTTTTAGAACCCGCTCCGGTAACACCCGTTTTGGCGCGACGAAGCGCCGTCCGGTAACACTTAGTTATGGCTCGACAGGG
>VGXN01000196.1 GCA_016873335.1 Phycisphaerae bacterium
TACTGAACCATCTTCTTGGATTTTGTCCTCACCAGTTGCTGATGTATCAAAGTCGGGGTCGTTCACTTGGACATACAAAACTACATCACCACTACCAATTGTCTCAGAAGCGGAATCAACATTGCTGCTGATACCCTTTGAGTGAATTGGGAATACTGAGAAACCTGCAGGGCCTGTAGCGCCTGTGGTATCACTGTAGTCTGCTAGTTCTCCAAATGGTACTGGATAGACAGTTCTATCAAAGCTCACAGAACCTGTGTTTGCTCTGATTGCTGCGCCATCAGTGACCTCGATTATTTCGCCGGATGCATCTCTAAAGTCTTGGTATCTGACATCTAGATTCTTACCTGTTGCTGATTTGGTAGTTCCGCTATCACAGAAGTTGCCTGGGACTTGGAAGTCACCAGTGAAAATTCCAGAGCTTTCACTTGTTTCAACAAGTATGAAGCCGCTGTCATTTAATCCATCAGAGCCTGATACGGCTGTGGTGCAACTGTTTGAAGCTTTAGCTTCCCATTTAGCGCCACCAATTGAAACCTTTACGAGTTGTCCGTATGGAGCTGAATTAGTATCGAAGCGTCCATATCCAGACTTTCCTACGGTTTCGGTTGCAACATCATTCGTTGATTTGAATGTGGTATAGATATCTATTAGTTCAGAGTCGACATTAAGGTCTGCGTCTTCTAGTGTAACTGTTACTGTATCGGCAATTTTGTAAGTTGGTTTATCAAAGCTGATAACACCACTGTGAGTTGGCGCCTCGATTTGTGCAGAGATTTGTGTTGTTACACCGTCTCTTCCCAAATCATTGTAATTGACACGTACTGAATCCTCATCAGTGAGGTCTTCGTTTACGACCATTACGACGTCATCAGAAGTGAATGTTAGAGCGGTGAATGTACTGGTTTGGTTTGCGTTGAGTTGATTCAACATAACGTATTCCAGTGTTCCCGCAAATACATCTGTGTTATCGCCTGTTTCTTCCAGTTCGAATCTGTAGATTGCATCGTTGTATCTCTCGGATGCATCGTTACCGTCATTCTGGTTTCCAAATCTTAGGAAGTCCACAGTTACTGGCAACCATAGTCCAGATTCAACGGTAGTATCGCTACCACCTTTTATTTTGAAGCCGACTATTACGTTACCTGATGCAACGTTTGTACCGCTTGTAGACAGGAAAGGTGATCTGGAATCTCCAGTAATATCTCCTGTTGTGAAGTTCGCTACGTGGCCTTCACCAACGCCGCTTGCTCCTGAACCATCAGCATCACTGAGTCCAATTATTTGTTGGAAGTCAGTTGTGGTTGATGGTACAATTACAAACTGTCTGGTGTGTGAAGCGTTTCCTATTGTGATTTGTTGTAATGT
>VGXN01000197.1 GCA_016873335.1 Phycisphaerae bacterium
GCCTCACCTACGACGGAGAAGCCGTGTCGTTCCCGCCGCCGAGTAAGTTCGCGCGCACAATCGCGTTCAACGTATTGCCGTTCGCTGGTTCGTTGGTCGACGATGGCGAGTTGGAGACCGACGAAGAGAAGAAGTTGCGCAACGAAACGCGCAAGATCCTGCACATCCCCAATCTCAAGGTGTCGGGCACCTGCGTACGCGTGCCGGTGTTCACCGGGCACTCGTTGTCGTTGCACGCTGAGTTCGCCAAGTCGATCACCCCGGCGCAGGCGCAGGAGATTCTCGGTCGCGCGCCCGGCGTGGGCGTCGTTGATATCCCCACACCGCTCTTGGCGGCCGGAAGGGATCCGGCGTACGTGGGGCGCATCCGCCAAGACCAATCGGTGGATGACCACCGCGGTCTCGTGCTCTTTGTGTCGAACGACAATCTGCGCAAGGGTGCGGCATTGAACGCGTTGCAGATCGCCGAACTCGTCGTCGCATCGCTGTAGGCGTGTGCCGCGACCCTCAGGCACCACCTGAGTGATACTTGAGGCCCCCCGAACCGCAGTTGGTGGACAGCCGTACCGCACATGTGCGGCAATGAAACTCAATGGTCGGGGAGGGGAGATTTGAACTCCCGGCCTCCACGTCCCGAACGTGGCGCGCTAGCCAAGCTGCGCTACTCCCCGTATTGCGATTGGTGCCTCGCTAGCCTAACGGAGCTGCATCGCCGGTGAGGCGGCTTCATGCCACACGCGGCCAGCGCGAACTTCTTGCACGGCGCGACGCAAACGCAACGAATCGATGGGTTTCACCAACCACGCTTCGGCGCCGCTGCGTCGCGCAAGGTGCACATCGGCGATGCGATCGAGCAACATCACGACCGGCACGTGCGGGAGGCGACCGCCGCTTTCGTCGAGTCGCAGATTCATCGTGGTGGCCATCGCGCCCATTGATCCGACTTGTAGGTCGAGCACGGCGACATCCGGGGTGCGGCGGCGTACGGCATCCGTCACATCGCGGCCATCGCGACAAATCGTGAACGAGGTTTCTGGCGTTCCCAACGCGGCGACCACATCATCAAGCACGTACTGAGCGTCGGTGGCAATTAGCACGTGCACGAGCCAAGGTTATCTCGCACGTGGATACCGTTGTCGTGTCGTGTTTGCCGCACTCGCACTCAGCCTTGCTCTCATGTTCGCCAGTGGGGCAACTGCGCTGGGCGATCGTGCTGCTGGTGCTACCGATGCTGCTAATGCTCTGGCGAAAGTCGACGTGTTCGAGGTAGGCGGGCTCATCGACAGTGTCGTGGCCAACGGCATCGAGACGGCGATCGAACGATCCTCCACGAACGGTGCGCAAGCCCTCGTTCTGCAAGTGAA
>VGXN01000198.1 GCA_016873335.1 Phycisphaerae bacterium
AGCTGTAGTTAGGTTAATAGTGGATCTGCCGGCTTAAGATTTTGCGGCCTTCGTAGTACAGTGGCTAGTATAGGGGACTGTGGATCCCCGGACAGGGGTTCGATTCCCCTCGAGGGCCTACACCTTTCTGTTTATTACCCCAAGAAGCATATTTTCTGGCTATGTTAGAGTTCCAGATTAAAAATTACGACAAGCGAATGATCAGAAACTTTGAACGAGCAGACAGGGAACTATCAAAGAACAACGCCGATCTAATCAAAAAATATGACGCGGAAATGGCAACTCTGGGACTCAAAAAATCCACCCGTGCCAAGCAAATCGGAGTCATAATAGACATTACGATCCGAATAGGAAAAGATTGGAATCAGGTAACCAAGCCTGACATCGATGCCCTGATCCGCAATGTCATTGATGAGTTTGGAGATAATATGGGAGGAGAAACTGAAACTACACGAGATTACAAAAAATGCCTCAAGCCATTCTACAGATGGTTCAAGCTCGGCAACCGAGACTACAATGAAGTCGGAGATCCTCCGGAACTCAAATCAATTCATCTAAAACAAGTCAAGGACAAAATTCTAAGGGAACAGCTTCTAACTGATGATGACATCAAAAAACTCCTAGACGCCTGTGCAGATAATGCAAGAGACAGGGCGTTATTTGATGTTCATTATGAAGCAGGTACTAGACCTAGCGAGATTCTTAATCTCAAAATCAAACATGTAAAATTTGATGATAATGGCGCAGTTATTCATGTGGATGGCAAGACTGGCCCTAGACCAATTAGAATTATACTATCAGTTCCGAACCTTGCAAAATGGTTCGAAGTTCATCCATTTAGAGACAATCCAGAAGCTCCACTCTGGATTCTATTTGACGCGGATAACTATGGTCAACAAATGACTTATTCTGCGGCTATTGCGATGCTCAAAAGGAGACAAATCAAGGCCAAAATAAGAAAGCCACTGAATCTAAAGCTCTTCCGGCACAGTGCAGCAACAAAGCTTTCCAAGCATCTTTCAGAATCAACAATGAGACTCAGACACGGCTGGACAAAAGGCTCTACAATGCCTTCTAGATACGTTCACCTCAATAACTCCGATGTTGATGAGGCAATCTTGAAAATGTATGGACTATCTGATTCCCAAAAGGATAAGCTACCGGTTCCAAAGAAATGCAGTTTTTGCGACGTGCATAACTCACCAGAATCGGAGATTTGCTACAAATGCGGCAGGCCGCTGGATTTGAAAAAGGCCATACAAATAGAAGAAAAGGCAAGTCAGGAAGGACTCGAGACGAAAAAAGCACTAGCAATAATTGTCAAGACAATGCTATCACAACCACAAAATCTGCTAAACATC
>VGXN01000199.1 GCA_016873335.1 Phycisphaerae bacterium
AAGAACGCAATCGACTGGCGTCGGCCGGCCGGAATCGTCACACGATGCAGGGTCGACCGCCAGCGATCGTTGGTCCAGCGCTCCATCGCATCGCCCAGGTTCACCACCAGCGAACCGCTCGGCGGATCGACGTCGACCCAATCATTGTCCGAACGACGCACCTGCAGGCCAGGTTGGTCGGGATCGGTTTCGAGGATGGTGAGAGTGCCGTAGTCGGTGTGGGCACTCGCTCCCCACTGACCATCGGAGATCGCAACCGTTGGATCAGCGGCTCCCGGGTAATCGAGGGCACGCATTGCACTTGTGTGTCTGTTGATCATCGAGTCGAAGTAGTTGCCGGGCAGTCGAAGCGACTCGGCCATCAGAGACAACAAGCGCGCGGCCAGTTCGCTCAACGCGGTGTAGCGAGCCGTCCAAGACTCGCGGAGAGCCGGGAGTTCATCGGGCCACAGGTTGGGCGACCACGCGAACTTCTCGTCGGGATCGGTGATGGTGTGCTCAGGCTTCGTCACCGGGCCGATCGCGAACGAATGCTTGCGATCGGGCGGTGCGGCATCTCCGAGCGACCGCGCCAGCGTCTCGCCGGACAACGGCGAGTAGCCGTAGGGATAACCCGCGTAAGGCATGGCTACGCGCATGCGTGCATCGAGCGGAAGGTCGAACAAATCCCGGGCGGCTCGCCACGACGCGCGGAGAACCGACTCATTCACCCCGTGGCCCGTGACGCCGAAGAACCCGATTTCTTCGCAGGCTCGTGCGATGGAATCGGCTGATCCAGAGTGCGACAGGTCGATCACGGGAATTCCGTTCATGCTTTGACCTTAGATCGGGGGCTGTCGTGTGCGCCACGATCGGCTCGGGGTACTTCTAGTCCGATGTCTCGCTGTAGGCCTTGACGAAGCCGATCAACTTGGCGGTTCGAGGTCCGACCGTTGAGGTGCAGTATCCCTGGTCAACGAGCCGGTCAATCGCTGCCGAGATGGTGGGAGCCAACCCCCCTTTGCCTCCAGATGTTGTTTGTGTTCTTGCTTCAACTCGTCATACAAACTCAGGATGATGTCGTGAGAGACGAAGTAAGTTGCCAACACCTTCGTGGCGTTGCGGTCGACCTCTTCTCGGTATTACAACATCTTCCCACAAGTCTTGCGACCACATCTCCGACACGGATGGGGTCACAAACCATAGAAATTGTTGACTAGGCGACACGTACCGTTCGCCACTACCGCACAGATACACACTCTGGAGACTGCATAGGCGGGGTGATACGCCCGACCGTTGTCTGCGGATCAGGAGGTTGGGGGTTCGAGTTTGTCCGAGCGCGCTGAGTCAGTTTCGCAGTTTCGATACCG
>VGXN01000200.1 GCA_016873335.1 Phycisphaerae bacterium
GACGACCAGAGAAATCTGATCCACGGGCGGCACCGTGGTGGAGAGCATCACCACCACCGCAAGCAACGAGCATTCGAGGCAGCCCGAGTCGTGATCTGTGGAAGTCGGCTCTTCCGTTGGCTCGTCGTGATCGTCGCAGCAGGAGTGGCTGTCGCAAGGCTGCTGCGCCTGCTCGCTCCCACAACATGCCCCATCGTCAGCGTGGTTCTGACCATGAGACAGGTGCACATGCGCTGCCGTCCATCCAGTCACGCCGACGGAAAGGACTGCCGCAATCAAGATGGACACGAAGCGCCGCATTGGGTACGCAACAGAATAGGTCGCCCGAGGCCGAAGGCAACTCCAATTCGTCAGAATCCCGAAAGTCGCCTTCGCAGATGCGAATTCATTTGCAAAAACGAGGCGCACTGCCCCTTCAGGGGGCCGGCGGGGTCCCGCGAGGCGGGTCGGCGGGGGCAGGGGCCTGCAGCGCATCGATCCGTGCGCGCACCGCTTCCTCATCCCACGGGTCGATGATCGAGAGTGCGCGATCGAGCGTTGCGCGTGCCGCAGTGACCTGTCCACTTCGCAGTTGCACGTCCGCGAGCGCCGCGTACGCCAATCCCTCGCGCTGCTTCGACAGGGAGATTGCCTTCAGCGCCGCCATGGTCGCGCGCTGCAGATCAGGCTTTTCGAACAGCTTCGAAACAAGCGTCGTCGCAAGTTCCGCGCAGGTGTCCCAATCGGTCGAGTGACGAAGAATCGTGTCGGCTGCCGCAAACGATTCTTCCGTTCGCCCCGCCTGTTGCAGTGCGCTGATGACGAGCAGCCTGCCTTCGCGGGCGATCGACGGATTCTTGTCGGCAGACATTTCGCGGCAGATGTCGAGCAAGGTGTCCCACTCGCGTCGGTCGATCGCAATTTGAGTGCGTTCGGCAAAGGCTGCGCTGCGCTGCAGTACTGCGGCACGCTCTTGGTGCATGGCGCGGCGTCCCTCGCGTGACCAGCGTCCGCTCTGAACAGCCTCCACCACGGCGCCAGCTTCACGAGGATCGCCGATCCACGCAATGTTCCCCTGATGGACGATGAAACAGGCGGGCACACTCGTCTGCCACGATGGTTTCATCCAGTCGTTCCATGCGCTGCGGTCGGGGTCGCAGCCGATGACAATGTCCACGCGGTCCTTGAAGCGGGGCGTTTCCAAGAGCGGCGCCACCACATCGAGAGGTTCGCACGCGATCGCCACCACCTCGACACCCTTGTCGCGGTTCTTCTGCGCAACCTTCGCAAGTCGAGGCAGACTGTCCCGCGCGGGTGTCACTGCTGGGGACCAGAACAGCACAATCCAGGTCTTGCTG
>VGXN01000201.1 GCA_016873335.1 Phycisphaerae bacterium
GCGAGTTCGCGCAGTTCGTGAAGGCGTCGCCCGGCTGGTCGCTCGCGAACATGACCGAGTTCGGCAAGACCGATCACATCAGCGCAGCGCAGTTCGCGGCGATGGGATACGCGGCGGTCATCTACCCCGTGTCTTTGATGCGCATGGCGATGCGTGCAGTGGACGATGGGCTGAAGCACTTGAAGGAACATGGGTCGATGGAGGGGATGTTGCCACGCATGCAACCCCGCACATCGCTCTACGAACTGCTCGGCTACCGACCCGGGGTGCAGTGGGATTTTCCCGGGCGAGCGAGCCCTGCGCACGGGTAGCCTGCGCACATGACCATCGACCGACGGTCGTTCATTGCTGCCACCGCGGCCACCGTTGTCGCTCCCTGGTTCCTCGCCCCTCGCGCACTCGGCGATGATCCAGTGCCGGCGCCCATCGGCTCGGGCTCGCAGCGCTACTCGGTCAGTCACTCGTTCCTCTTGCCGCTGAAGGGCACATCGTGGGGCGACACGCACGGCGTGGCGCAGGATGCAGCGGGGCGGATCTATCTGGCGCACACCGTCGGCGGCGGAAGCGAGAAGCCGCTGGCCGTCTGCGTGTACGAGGCAGATGGTCGCGCGGTTGGCGGCTGGGGCACGGACTTCGCGGGCGGCGCGCATGGTCTCGACCTGCGCAAGGAAGGCGACCAGGAGTTCCTCTATCACTGCGACACGCGCCGGCGCTGCGTGGTGAAGACCGCGCTCGATGGCACCGTGGTGTGGACCGCGACCTGCCCGATGCAGAGCGGTGTGTACGGCTCGGCCGAGGAGTGGTGTCCGACGAATGTCGCGTTCCATCCGAATGGCGATCTCTTCGTGGGCGATGGCTACGGCAAGGGCTTCATCCATCTCTTCGGTGCCGACGGCCAATGGAAGAAGATCATCACCAAGCCCGGCTCGGGCAAGGGCGAGACGAGCTGCCCGCACGGACTGGGCATCGATCCTCGCGGCAAGGAGCCGATGCTCGTGGTCGCCGACCGCGGCAACCGACGCATCCAGGTGCTCGCGCTCGATGGCACGCCGGTGGCGATCCACACCAACGGCGTGCGCATGCCGTGCGACATGAAGTTCCGAGACAACCTGATGTTGGTGCCGGATCTTGAGAGCGTTGTCTGCATCTACGACGAGTCGTTCAAGCCCGTGGTCGCGCTTGGCGACGGTCACCCCACGAACCTGCGCGGCCAGCCGACCGAGAGTTTCCAGTACGGCCGCTTCGTGCACCCGCACGATGCGATCTGGCTTGCCGATGGCAGCATCTTGGTCGCCGAATGGGTACCGCAGGGCCGCGTGACGCGATTGGTACC
>VGXN01000202.1 GCA_016873335.1 Phycisphaerae bacterium
TGCTCACCGATCTGGTCGACAAGCTGCCCGAGAGCGATGTCTTGGTTGGCACATTCCGACCGACGAACGTCTCCGCATATGCAGCGGCAGCCCTCAAGGCTGCGTTCGAGGCGCAATTGCTGCGTGGCGAGACCGTACTCGACGCCGTGAACGGGCCAACACTCTCGACGCGTACCACGTGGCTCACGAGTGAAGCACTCGATGCTGCCGCCATCGACGTCTTGCGCGCCTTCGGTGTCACCAATGTCATCGCCGTCGGTGACGCCGTGCGTCTTTACGGCACCGAAACCGACCCCGCGCGACCGTATGCGATGCGTTCATCGACCAACGGCGTCGTCTTGTCGCTCGCCGACCCGCGTTACGCGCGACTGCTCGACCAACCAACCGGCACCGCTCACGAATCCGCAGTGGCGATTGCCGCGGAACTTCTCGCCCAGCGCGACGCCATCGCCAACTCGGCGATCGGGCCCGCCGCGCTTCTCAACCGTCAGGTCGTGCTCGCCAGTGCCGCAGGCGTACCCGACGAACCGCTCATCGCCACCACGCTGCTCAAGCTCCTCCGTGCTGCACCACAAGTGTCTCTCCGTAGTGCGCGTGACATGGCGCCAAGCCTCGAAGGGCTGGCGCGCATCCAGCCACCAACGGTCAAAACCGTGGATGCACTCTCCATTCAGTCGCGCACCAACGCGGCACTTGCTGCGGTGGATGCAGTGCGCGAGATCTTGGCCACGAACGACGGGGTCACCAAGATGTGGACTGAGATCATTGACGTCGCCAACGACACTTCGCTCACCGAAGCTCGCCGCAACGAATACCTCCAGACGGTGCTCACCCAGGTGGATTCGGTGCGCACCGCAGTGGTGCTGCCGTCATCGTCGTTCACATTTGGTAGTCGCGAAAGCAAACTACGAATCGGTCTCGATAGTTCCTCCAACTTTGCGGTGTCGATGCGACTGCAAATAGCGAGCCCGACGGGCAAGATGACCTTTACGCCGTCGTTCGTTGACATCGTCATCCCTCCGAACGGTCAACGCGACGTGGTAATCGACGCAACCGCGCGCTCGAACGGTCTGATCCCCGTCGAATTGATGCTGATGAGCCCGAACGGCACCGTGCTCGACGTGGCCGAAGTACGGGTGCGAGTGAACGCCATCGCGGGTCTCGGTCGCGGTGTCAGCGCGGTGTTCGTTGGCCTGCTTGCCGCCTGGTGGATCATCCATACCCGGCGGCGAATCAAGAAACAAAAGGCAAAAGAGCACCCGGCACTACGCTCCAAGTCATGACCGTACGCATCGTCACCGACTCCGCCTGCGACCTGCCCCA
>VGXN01000203.1 GCA_016873335.1 Phycisphaerae bacterium
TGTCGCGCACGACGCGGAGTGCCTGAAGGATCGGAATGCCCGCCGAGACCAGCGTCCCGAGCGTGCGCGTGAAGCGCGCCACGGCAACATCGCGAAGCAGCGTTCCAAGGATCGGAATCCGCAGCAGGAGGAGGTCCACCTGCAATCGGTTCGTGGGCACGGCGATCCAAGTCCGCCACGCAAGCAGCGCGACGACGATGGCGAGCAGCATCAGCCACCACCACGACGCGGTGAAGTCGGCGACATTCAGCAGCACCGTGGTGGGCAATGGCAACTCACCGCCGCCGGGCTGACTCATGAGTGGCTTCATCAGTTTCGGAAGAACAAATGTGACGAGGACGATCACGCTCGCCACCACGAGCCCTGCCACAATCATGGGATACACGGTGGCGCCCACCAGTTCGCGGCGCAGTTCGACCGAGCGGTCGAGCAAGTCCGCGAGTTGGTGCAGCACTTCCGCATTTCGTCCCGACGCATCGGCGGCTCGGAACATGCCGACGGTCATGTCGTCAAAGGGCGGTCCGTACTCCTTCGCTGCCTGATGCAGCGTGACGCCAGCCTCGACGCGCTCAATGATGAAGTCCAGAATCACGGGGAGCGCGCGCCCTGCCGCCTGACGGCGAACGGTGCGAAGCGACTGCAGGAGCGGGAGACCAGCCTCCAAGGCAGTCGCGAGATTTCGAACCAGGGTCGCCAGCTCCGAACGGGTGATCGTCGGCCTGCCGCGCGCTGTGAGTCGGATCGGTGCTGCCGCGGCACCTTGGCCTCGGACGCGCTGACCATTCTCACGCACTTCCTCGAGCGAGGTTGCCACCACGCCCTTCACCGACAGCATTCGCATCGCCTCGGAGCGATCCTGCGCTTCAATGACGCCTGCGCCTGCAGAGCCAATGCCTTGGTACCGAAACGAGGGCATGGGAGGACTACGCGGTCAGATCTTCGACATCCTGTGTCGCACGGAGTACTTCGTTGATGGTGGTCAACCCAGACTGCGCCTTGCGTATGCCGTCATCACGCATGGTCATGAAGTCATCGTCGAGCAGCGTCTTCAGTTCCGCAAGAGGAAGTCCCTTCGCGATGCCCTGTCGGAGCGCCGAAGAAATACGGATGAGTTCAAAGAAGCCGATACGCCTGCGAAATCCGCTGTTCTTGCACTCATCGCAGCCGCCCGGCATCCACTCCTGTCCACCGAAACCGCTGATCTCCGTCGCGGTGAGACGAACCCGCGAGTCCTCGGTCATCGGCACTTGCTTGCGGCAGAGACCACAAAGCCGCCGACCGAGTCGCTGTGCGAGAAG
>VGXN01000204.1 GCA_016873335.1 Phycisphaerae bacterium
TCCCACGCATGTGATCCATCTCGCTGCGCAGGCGGGCGTGCGGCACTCACTGACGCACCCCGAGGATTATGTTCAAAGCAATCTGGTGGGTACTGCCAACTTACTCGAGTGCTGCCGCCATCACAGCGTGCAGCACTTGACCTATGCGAGCACCAGTTCGGTGTACGGGCTCAACCGTGCCATGCCGTTTACAACGCATGATCCGGCGGATCACCCTGCTCAGTTCTACGCCGCCACCAAGCGCGCGAATGAGCTGATGGCACACAGTTACAGCAGCCTCTTTGATCTTCCAACGACGGGGCTGCGCTTCTTCACCGTGTATGGCCCTTGGGGGCGTCCCGATATGGCGCTGTTCCTCTTCACTCGGAGGATCCTTGAGGGCAAGCCGATTCCTGTGTTCAACCATGGTCAGCACACGCGGGACTTCACCTATGTGGAGGACATCGCCGAGGGTGTCGTTCGTGCAAGCGATCATCCTGCAAGGGCCGATGCGGGGTTTGATCCGCTGCGCCCGACCGCACAGAGCAGCAGCGCTCCATGGCGGCTCTACAACATTGGCGGAGGACAGCCCGTACCTCTGATGCACTACATCTCGGTTCTGGAGGAGTGCCTTGGCCGAAAGGCGGAGTTAGAGATGCTTCCGATGCAGCCGGGTGATCTTCCCGACACGAGGGCTGATGCCGACGACCTCGCGCGCGACTTCGGGTTTCGCCCATCGACGCCGGTTGAAGTTGGCGTTCGTCGGTTCGTTGAGTGGTACCGCGAGCACTACGGCGTGTAGGTCGTAGGCTGCTGCCGATGGACCCCACATCGCCGCCGCCGCAGCCACGCGCGCTCGCGCCGATCGACGCGCGCGCGCGCGTGCAAGGCATCGACATCGCACGCGGCATCGCACTCCTCGGCATCATCTTGGTGAACGCGCGCTTTTTCTTCCTGCCGTTCATGTGGGCGGCTGAGCCGAGGATGATCCCCACCGACATGCAGGCGAGTACCGTCGACTTGGTTGCGCGCGATGCGATCGATGCGTTCTGCGTCTTCAAGTTCATCTCCATGTTTTCACTGCTGTTCGGCTTCGGGCTCGCGCAGCAGATCGACCGCGCGCGCGCGGCAGGGCGGTCGACCTGGACCTTCGCGCTGCGGCGGCTCGGGCTGTTGCTTGCGATCGGGCTCGTGCACGGGCTGCTCGTGTGGTACGGCGACATCCTGTCGATCTATGCGCTGATTGGCATCGTGGTGGTCGCATGCATGCGCCTGAGCGATCGCTGGCTGCGCCGCGTTGTGATCGG
>VGXN01000205.1 GCA_016873335.1 Phycisphaerae bacterium
GCACGGACGAGCTCTTTGACGAAGAGACCAGTCCGCTCGTGACGGGGCCGATCCACCGACAGCGCTGGATCTACTCGGCGAGCAAGCAGTTGCTCGACCGCGTCATTTGGGCGTACGGCGCGCAGCGCGGGCTGCGTTTCAGCCTCTTCCGGCCCTTCAACTGGATCGGTCCGCGGCTCGATTCGCTCGACTCGGCGCGCATCGGCAGCTCGCGCGCGATCACGCAACTCATTCTCAACCTCGTGGAGGGGACGCCGATCCTGCTGGTGGATGGTGGCGCGCAGCGCCGCTGCTTCACCGATGTCGATGAGGGCATCGAGTGTCTCTTCCGCATCATCGCCAACGAGAAGGGCACCTGCGACGGCCGCATCTTCAATGTGGGCAACCCCGACAACGAGGCGAGCATTCGTGAACTCGCCGAGATGCTGGTGGCAGCGTTCGATCGGCATCCGCTGCGTTCGCTCTATCCGCCGTTCGCGGGCTTTCAGCAGATCGAGAGCGCGTCGTACTACGGGCAGGGCTACGAGGATGTGCAGCATCGCCGCCCGAGCATTCGAAACGCGCGCACCCTCATCGACTGGACGCCGCACATCGCGACGGCAGCAAGCGTGGAACGCACCCTCGACTGGTTCCTGCAGCAGCACGCGCGCGAGAACGGTCTGCTGCGGCTCGGCGCGAAGGATGCGCCGCGGCGCGGCGGCACGCCCGTCGGCGCGTGACGCGAACCGTGGCGGCGGGACTTCGCATAGATGTCGACACCTGGCGTGGAACGCACAGCGGCGTTCCCACGCTCCTGCGCACGCTTCGAAAACGCGGCATTCGCGCCACGTGGTTTGTGACGCTCGGGCCCGACAACATGGGTCGCCATGCGTGGCGCATGCTGCGACCTGCCTTCGCATGGAAGATGCTTCGCTCGCGCGCCGCGAGCCTCTACGGCTGGGACATCCTGCTGCGTGGCACGCTCTGGCCGGGTCCGCGCATCGGTGCGGGGCTGACCGCGCAGTTGCGCGACATCGAGTCGGACGGGCACGAAGTGGGTGTGCATGCTTGGGACCATCACCGCTGGCAGGTCGGCATCGACCGCCTTCCCGACGAGGCGATCGACGCGGAAATGCGCTGTGCGCACGAGGCGTTCGAGGAGGTCTTTCGGCGCGCGCCCGAGTGCGCCGCTGCACCAGGCTGGCGCTGCAGTGAACGCGTGCTGACCCTTCCCGCTTCGCGCGCCCTCCGCTGGCGCAGCGATTGCCGTGGTCGTGCGCAGCCG
>VGXN01000206.1 GCA_016873335.1 Phycisphaerae bacterium
TGAGGTGGTCCCACTTCCTGAGACAGGCGGTTAAGGTGGATTCGCCGATGCGAAGGATAATCCACCATGAGGACGCGGAGACGGTTTTCCGGGGAGTTCAAAGCCAAGGTCGCGCTTGAGGCGATCCAGGGCCACCGGACGGTGGCGGAGCTGGCAACCAAGTACGAACTGCACCCGACGCAGATTGCTGCCTGGAAGCGCGAGGCGGTCGAGAAGCTGGCCAAGGTGTTCGACGAGAAGGGCCTGGAGCGGGAGAAGAGCCGCGACGGCGAGATCGCCCGGCTGCATGCCAAGATCGGCCAGCTGGTGGTGGAGCGGGATTTTTTGTCGAAGGCCTTCGATCGCTGAGCCTTGATCGGAGGAAGACGATGATCGACCCCGGTCATCCAAGGCTCTCGATCGTGCGCCAGTGCGAACTGGTGTCGATCTCGCGCTCGTCGTTCTACCGCGAGCCCACGCCGGAAAGCGCCGAGAACCTGGTGCTGATGCGTCTTATCGACGAGCAGTTCCTGGAGACGCCCTGGTACGGCTCGCGGCAGATGGCGCGGCATCTGCGGCGCAACGGCTGGTGCATCGGGCGCCATCGGGTGCGGCGGCTGATGCTCAAGATGGGCTTGGCGCCGATCTATCAGCGGCCCAGGACCAGCGAGCCGCACCCGCAACACAAGGTCTATCCGTATCTGCTGCGGCATCTGCTCATCGATCGGCCGAACCAGGTCTGGTGTGCGGACGTGACCTACATTCCGATGCGGCGAGGGTTCCTGTACCTCGTCGCCATCATGGACTGGGCCAGCCGCAAGGTTCTGGCCTGGCGGCTCTCCAACACGATGGACGCCGGCTTCTGCGTTGCGGCGCTGGAGGAGGCTCTTGCTCGTTACGGCCGGCCCGACATCTTCAACACCGATCAGGGCAGCCAGTTCACCAGCTTCGCCTTCGCCAACACGCTGAGCGAGGCCGGCATTCGCATCTCGATGGACGGCCGTGGCCGCTGGATGGACAACGTCTTCATCGAGCGGCTGTGGCGGTCGTTGAAGTACGAATGCGTCTTCCTCAACGCCTTCGAGATCGGCAGCGAGGCCCGAGCCGGGATCGGTCGCTGGATCGGCTACTACAACGCCGACCGGCCGCACTCGGCTCTCGGCGGCAGGACGCCCGACGAGGTCTATGATATCGACATGGAGCCAGAAAAATTGGCGGCGTAATCAAACCCAGAATCCATCTTAGCCAAGCCGCCAAACTGTCCCGGAAACCGGGACCATCTCT
>VGXN01000207.1 GCA_016873335.1 Phycisphaerae bacterium
AACCTTGGGGCACTTGGTTCCCGCAATCTGCACGTATCGAGCAGAAACGGCAGTGGGCAAGAGAAGGGAACTTGTGAGCGTTACGGCGACAAGTAACCGTCGTACGCGAACCACGAGGTGAGAGTACCATCACGTGATTCTTCCGGACGCGCCTGTGAAGCGGGATTGATTGGCGTCCCGGCATCACTCCCGCAGTGGACGTACGTGAGGCAGGCCAGTCTGCTGAACGGTCAAGAGCTTTCGCAAAGCTCTGAATAGACAATCGTCGTACACCTGTATTGCACTCTGCGTTGCACAACTTTCGCGGACACAGCGGACTGTGCGTGACAACAGGGACGATTTTGATTGGATTAATGGCAACCCCGAACTTGTCAAGTCCGTTTGAATGGCAACTCGGGCTGCACCCCCTCGTCAACGTCCATGACAAGACCGGCAAGACGACCGAGAGGATCCCGCTCAGGGAATACAAGCTGAAGAACAACAAGCGGAGCATCAAGGTCACCGCGTGGCAAGGTGCCGCCTGCATCACCGGCACCGACGGACAACTCATCAAACTCGACGCCGCGAGCATCTACGACGTTCGCCGGAAGAAGAGTCGCTCCGTCATGGCCATCTACAGGATTGCCGAGGGGACGAATTGCAACACGGAATTCTGGGGCGACGAATTCAGGGTGCCAATGACGAGTGCCGCCGGCAGCGAACGGTATCGCGGCGAACACGTGCGACCAATCGCACCGGGGGGAGCCAAGTGGATGAGCATGTACGGGCGACGAAACTCCGCCGAGTCGCTCAATTCGCTCATTTCGGGCGGTTTGATGAAGGGTCAGCGCGCACGTTCCAACGAACCGTCCCGCGTGTGGCTTGACGCGCTGCGATTCGTCCACCGAAAGAACTACCGCGCCTACATGGTGTACTGCCGCCGTCGTGGAGTAGACCCGGGACCGCCACTGGCGGCGTAAGGCTCCTCAACAAAACGACACAAGCGAGGGTGAAACTCGTACCCTCGTAACTTCACGCCGTTACGAAGTGTCAATAACGGTGATTTCTCGGGTGATTCTCGTCGCCGAGCACCCTCGTAGCCTGTCCTGAAGGCGAAACCGCGGGGCGAGCTGACTTCTGCTCTAACTTCGGCTTCGCCCTCGGGTCGCTAGCTCAGTTGGTAGAGCAACGGACTTTTAATCCGCAGGTCCCGGGTTCGAGCCCCGGGCGACCCACATGACCACCCTTGAACAAGTTGATCTTGCCGTATCTGGGATGACCT
>VGXN01000208.1 GCA_016873335.1 Phycisphaerae bacterium
CGGCGCCCACATCGCCAGTTCGCAAAGTTTTTCGACCGTGCCATCTGCGGGCATTCGGTCTTTGTCGACCATCATGTCGGTGCGCCGCGCCCGCACCAGACTCTTCAACTCCTCAAACTTCACAGCGATCGACTCTAGTGAAGAATGTGCGCCCGAAAGCGCGGATGAAACAGTCGGATTACCTTGGCGGCAAAGTTGAGTCGGCGTTGGGTAGTTGAGTTTCTTTGCGTCAACAAATCACCCAGAGTCTTGATTTTTTGCGCCAAGTCATTAGGTGAATTTTTTGAACATGACTTGCTGAGTCGCAGAAGCATGTCGCCGCGCTCGAAGATGGCACAAACAAGCGCATATTTTTTTATGCGAATTACATTTGCAGAATCGCCAATTCGTTCCGGGGTCGGCATGAACAGTGCATCGGCGAAGGTCGCCTGACCGATGCCGTTGTACGAGTCAGGTGACCAACGATATATATAGGTGAAATCGACGAATTCGATTTCATGCGACCGCAAGAACCTGAAGATGTCATCGAACAACGGCTGCCCTTTGTAAAGTTCGGTGAATTCAACTTCGATATCGATGGCCAGAGCATCGCCAAGCGACTTTGTCGCTCCTTCAAGCACATCGAGTTCGGCACCTTGTACATCGAGTTTGATTACGTCGAAACGCGCGCCCAATTCGCGGGCGATATTGTCGACGGTGTCACTCGGCAACTCAACCTGATTGAGCACATCGTTTCGCTCAGCATCGGGGAACAAGTCAAAGAACTCTCGATTCGGTTCGTAGATCGATGAGGCCATCGGTTTGCGACAAAGGTTGAGTTTGATCGTGCCCGTCGATTTCCAAAGTGCTTTGGTGATCAAAGTCTGTGAATTAAAGGTCGAATCAGTTGCAGATCTCGCTAAACCTTGGCTCGACCGAGCATCAGGCTCGACGGCGAAATGGTCGATGTGATGCGAGAAAGCAGACCAACGGCCGTATGTGCCGTTGGCTGCACCCACATCAAGAAGTGCGATCTTCCCCGAATCAATTATTGCTGCGACCAAATCAGCGACCTGTTTGTCGAACGAACCGGTTGCTAAACGCTTGATTCGCTGTTTGATGCCCGACATCAAAATGTTTCTAGTTCTTGTGCAGGGCCTGGTTGAGGCCGCCCCACGAGCCCGAGCGCTGCGAGATCTCGACGGCGCCGGTCTGGCTGTTGCGACGGAACAACAGGTTGTGCGCCCCCGAAAGTTCGCGGGCCTTGA
>VGXN01000209.1 GCA_016873335.1 Phycisphaerae bacterium
ATCTGGTTGTAGGACAGTCCGCGCCGGGTGCCCTCGGACACCAGCGCGGGCAGCAGGTACTCGGTGCCGCCGAAGCCGGATTTCGCCAGCCAGATGTTGCCGAAGTAACGCTTTTGAACTTTCGTCTCATGGCGGCAGCAGGCGTGGTCGCTGACCACCCAGTCCACCTTGCCTTCGAGCAGCTTCTGCCACAGGAACTCGACATCTTCGCGCGGCCGGATCGGCGGATTCACCTTGGCCAGCACGCCGGTCTTCGCGTCGGTGTCCAGCACCAGGTGGCCGATGGTCACCTCGCGGCGGAAGTCGATGTGCGGGAAGGTGTCGGCCATCTGTAGCGCCGCGGTGAGCGCCTTGCGCGACGACAGGTGCAGCAGGTTGATGTTGGGCAGCGCGGTCTCGCTGGCGAGGTAGGCGGCAATGAACACCGCCAGGCCCTCCGAGTGGGGCGGCCGCGCGGCATGGTAGGCCGCCAGCCCCTTCAGCTTGCCCTCGCGCTCCACCCGGTTGGTGTAGGCCGTCATGATCTCGGCCGTCTCGCAGTGCAGCGACAGGCTGATTTGCGAGGCGAGCGCGGGGTACTTCTCCCTGGCCGCCTGCACGCCGCGCATGATGAACTCGAAGTGCGCGTAATCGTAGCGCTCGTTCTCTCCGATCATCAGGAAGTCGCGCTGGCTGTTGGAACTGCCGTGCAGGCCGTGCGAGCCGTAGAACATGAAGATCTTGAACGAGCTCACCCCGTGCTTCGCGATCAGCTCCGGAATCTCGCGGACGTGCGTCGAATCCATTGGCGCCAGGTGGTAGGCGTAGTCGACGTGGTACCGGCCCTCGGATATGGACAGCACCTCGGGGAAGAACTTCCGGTAGGGCCCGCCCTTGTTCAGGTAGTACTGGCCAGTGCGGAAGTAGTTGAGCATCGAGGTGACGCCCCCTTGGGCCGCGGCCCGGCTCTCGGTGACCGCGTCCTCGGCCAGGGGGGAGTAGATGCCGGCATGGGTATGGGCGTCCACCACCCCGGGGAAGGCGAGGCGGCCCTTGCCGTCATGGACCTGCTTGGCGTCCTTCGCCGCGATACTGCCGGCGATCTTCGCGAACTTGCCGCCCTTGATGGCGATGTCGGCTTCGTGGACCTCATTGCCCCGTGGACGGACGAGGCGGAGGTTCTTGATGACGAGGTCGTATAGGGTCGTCATGGCGCGGTTCCGGCTCCTCGACCTGGACTCGAACCAGGGACCTGCGGATTAACAG
>VGXN01000210.1 GCA_016873335.1 Phycisphaerae bacterium
GCCGCCGAGCAACGGTTGATGCATCAGGTTCTCCGCATTGGGCAGCGCGAAGCGCCGACCCTTCGTGCCGCAGCACGCGATCACGCTTCCCATGCTCGCCGCCTGGCCGACGATGTACGTCGCCACAGGGCAGGGCAGGAAGCGCATCGTGTCCACGATGCCAAGACCGGCCGTGACGCTGCCGCCAGGGCTGTTCACATAGAGCGAGATTTCCGCCTTGGGGTTGTCGTTGGCAAGGAACAGCAGCTGAGCGACGACGAGGTTCGCCATCGCGTCGCTCACCTGTCCGCCGATGAACACGATGCGGTCGTTCAGCAGGCGGGAATAGATGTCGTACGCACGCTCGCCGCGACCTGTCTTTTCAATGACGATAGGAATGATGCTCATGGTTCGGTCCTTGGGGTGGGGGAAGTCGGGAGGCGGTCGATGATGCGATCAATCAGTCCGTATGCGAGCATCTCGCCCGCATCGAGCCACAGGTCACGGTCGCAGTCGCGCCCGATCTGTTCGACGCTCTTGCCGGTCGCCGCCGAATACAGACGGTTGCATTGCTCTTCGAGGCGCAGCATGCGGCGCGCCTCGATCTCAAGGTCAGTGGCCTGTCCCTCGACCGCGTCGACGTACCGCCCTTGATGCATCAGGTTCCAACCGTGCGGAAGAGCGAAGCGTTGACCCTTGCTGCCGCAGCAGGCGATCACGCTCATCATGCTCGGTGCGGAGCCGACGATGTAGGTCGCGACGGGGCACGCCACCGCCTGCATCGTGTCGATGATCGCGAGCCCATCAATCGTGTTGCCGCCCTGACCATTGATGTACATATGGATGGGCGCATCCGGTCGATCATTCGCCAGGAACAGCAACTGCGCGACGATGGCGTTCGCCATTTCCTGCTCGACTTCGCCCGAGCAAAGCACCACGCGGTCCACCAGCAGGCGCGACACGATGTCCAGTTCGCGTTCAACCCTGCCCGCGCCATGCAGCACATACGGCACCAGCAGCGGATCGTCTTCCATCAACAGCATGGCGTCACTCCGTCGGCGCGTGTGGTCACTTCTTCGCGCTCTTGTCGGGGAACGATGCGACCTCGTCGACGAGCCCGTACGCCTTCGCCTCTTGCGCGTCGAAGTACTTGTCGCGTTCGCCGTCCTTCGCCACCTGCTCCACGGGCTGCTTGCAGTGGCGCGCGATGATCTCGTTCAGCAGACGCTTCGCCTTGATGATCTGGTCCGCCTGAATCTGGATGT
>VGXN01000211.1 GCA_016873335.1 Phycisphaerae bacterium
CGATCACCTTGCTCGACTTCTCCTCGATGGTGGAAGTCAGCAGTTGATTCGCGCTTGTGAATGACGCGATCCACATGAGGAACATGAACGCCCCTGGGAGAATCATGCGAATCTCGAAGCGTTCCCTTGAGCGTTGTCCCTCGTTGCTCATGCGTGCGGTCGCTGCGCTCGGTGGACTGAGGAGCGCGCGCACCGCCGCAAGATCGCCGCCTGCGGCCGCCACGCGGGCAGTGACGGTGGCTTCGCGTGCGACGCGTCCGATCATCGCCGTGGTCTTCGCCGGTGATGCCGTGGGCACGAGCACGCTGATATCGACACCCGCAGGCGGCGCAGACTGCAGCAGTGCAGCGGGAATCTCCACGAGTCCAAGGATCTCTCCCGATTGCACGCGTGTCTGTTCGCGCTGGAGATCCGCATCGAGCGCGATGCGCATCACGGTGATGTCGACGGGCGGATCGTCCGGCATCGGCATGCCGCCAAGACCACCCATCGGCATCGGTGGCGGCATCGTGTCGGATGGAGACATCGCCATCTTGCCCGCTGCACGCATGGCATCGAACGCCAATCGCATCTGTTCCGCCACCGAACCATCCTTGTCGGCAACGACCAGCGTTCCGACGACGGGAGGCGTGGTGCCTCCGACAAGCAGCGGTACCAGCGCGCCGATGCCGATCATGATGACGGGCAGCACGAGTGCACCAAAGATGAAACTCTTGGTGAGAACCGTTTGCTTGAACTCACGCGCGGCGATCGCACGGATGCGCCCCATTCGACCTGATGTGGTGCGGTGTTCGCCCGTCATGCGGCACCTCGCACGGGCACACGCGAATGTCCACCATGGGCCTCCACCAGGCGCACGAAGACATCATCCAGTGAGACGCGTGCCACTTCGATTCGGCGTGCAGGAACGCACGCGGCGATCGCGGCCAGTAAAGAGACCGCATCCGCGCGCTCATCGAGCGCGACATGGATGGTGCATGTTTCAGGTCGCCACTCGGCGCTTGCAACGCTTGGCAACTGCTTCAGCGCGGCGCAGGCCTTCTGGGGATCCGAGGCGGGTTCGAGATCGATGGCGCGCGGAGAGAAGCGAGCGAGTGCTTCGCGGACGGGCGCATCGAGGATCTTCTCGCCACGATTGATGAGTACCACGCGCTGGCACATCTGTTCAGCCTGTGACATCTGATGCGTGGAGAGAAAGATCGTTCGTCC
>VGXN01000212.1 GCA_016873335.1 Phycisphaerae bacterium
TGCAGATGATCCCGCATGTCACCGGCGCGGTGAAGATGCGGCTGCGGGAACTCGCGATGGCCGGTCCGAAGGGCAAGCAGGTCGATGTGGTGTTCGTCGAAGTGGGCGGCACCGCGGGCGATTATGAAAATGGCTTCTATATCGAGGCGCTGCGCGAACTGGCGTTCGAGGAAGGCGATGGCAGCACCTGCTTCGTCGCACTGACCTACATCCTCGAACCGTCGATCCTCGGCGAACAAAAGTCAAAGGCAGCGCAGCTCGGCATCAAGCGCCTGATGGAAGCGGGCATTCAGCCGCACATCATTGCGTGCCGCGCGAAGAATCCTGTGCTGCCCAAAGTCGCACAGAAGATTTCGATGTTCTCGAATGTGCCGATGAAGCGCGTCTTTTCGATGCACGACCGCGAGTCGATCTATGTCATTCCAGATGCGATGCGCTGCGAGGGGCTCGACCGCGAGATTCTCTCGCTGCTGCATCTGCACGAGCGCGTCGACACGGCAGCCGAGGACCGTGCACGGAAGGGCTGGGATGCGTTCACGGCGCGCCTTGCCGGAACGCGCGATCACCGCATCACGCTTGGCATCACTGGCAAGTACGCCGCGCTTCGCGATGCCTACGCATCGATCGACAAGGCCGTGGAGCACTGCGCCGTCACGCTTGGCGCCGGGATCGACATCCGCTGGCTCGACACTTCCGACATGCAGACTGCAGCAAGTGCCGCGGCGGCGCTCGATGGCACCGATGCGGTCATCGTGCCGGGCGGCTTCGGCATGCGCGGCGTGGAAGGCAAGGTGCTCTGCGTCGAATGGGCGCGCGTGAACCGCGTGCCGTTCCTGGGCATATGCCTCGGATTCCAAATGGCGGTGATCGAATACGCGCGCAATGTCCTCGGCTGGAAAGATGCCAACTCCACCGAGTTCAATCCGAAGTGCGGACACCCCGTCATCAGCGAGCTGCCCGATCAAAAGCGGCTCGAAGGCATCATGGGCGGCACGATGCGTCTCGGCGCGCAGGATGTCGCGGTGCAGGCTGGTTCGCTCGCATCCTTCCTGTGGAAGGGTGCAACGACCGTGCGTGAACGATTTCGCCACCGCTTTGAGGTCGACCCCACATTCATCGGCGAACTCGAGTCTGCAGGACTCGTGTTCAGCGGTCGCCATCCGAAACATCCGATCATGCAGATGCTTGAACTGCCCGTGAACGC
>VGXN01000213.1 GCA_016873335.1 Phycisphaerae bacterium
TTTCGCTCCAACCGGTTCGCCATCGTCTGTCTTCAATCAACAGCCCAGGCAACGACAGCCATGCGTGTCACCCACGGTGTTTGTCGGTTGTCGCCGAGTGAACGCGTATTCAGTCCGTTCGTCTTGTCTGAGAGTCGGTTGCTGTCATTAAAGGCCCTGTTCGACGATGTCGAGAAGTGCACGAGCCAGCCGGTTGAAACCGTTCGAGTCGGTCTCGAAAGCCTGAATGATTACAAAGTTCTGGTGCGCGTGCTCGGCCCGGTCGATGTTCAGTTGGCAGATGGCACCGTGGTGCAGTTCGAAAAATCAAAGACCAAAGAACTATTGGCATGGCTCACCAGTCATCGAAATCGCCCGACCCGTAGTGCCGCCCGTACCGCCCTTTGGGACTTCAACGTCACCGATGCGACCTTTACAAATGTCGTCTCCGATGTGCGGCGAGCGCTGAATCAAACTCGACTGCTCGACCCGACCGAAGAGTGGATTCCGCGCACATTCAATGATCACCTCCCGTTTCACGCCTCAATAGTCAGTGACGGTGACTTTCTGCAAGGTTGCATCGATCGCGCCGAGTCATTGCCGCCTGATCAGGCGCTGATCGAACTGCGTCGAGGTCTCGAGTTTGTGCGAGATCTGCCGTTTGCCGGCACGGGCTATTTATGGCCAGACGCCGAAGGCATCACATCTCAACTCGTGCTGACGGTGATCAACGCCTCTTGCATCGCCGCCGAACTCAGCCTCAAATCGGGTGATTATTCGGGAGTATTTTGGGCCACCGCCCAAGGCCTAAAGGTCTTGGGCGGGCACGAGGAACTATTCGCTTTGCGGATGCGGGCCCATGCCGCCCAGGGTGACTTTGCGGGGGTTCGCTTTGAGTTTGATTCGTATCAAAGAGCGATCTCCTCAGATTCGCTTCGGATCGTCGAGCCATCGACCAAACTTGTCGCGCTTTGTAAGCAACTCACGAAATCTGAAGAGGTCGCTCTAATGCGGTAGATGTTTGCGCCCGATACCGAGGCGCAACGCCAACCCCCACCGTGTCACCAACAACATCGATTCGCGCATGATGCGCAGGTTCATCTTCGAAGTGCCGTATGCCCGATCTACGAAGTTGATCGGGGTTTCAACGATCGCCCCGAGATTGTTGCGCGAGATCACGAACGCCATCTCGGTCAAAAAGGCGTAGCCGTCGGCGGTGA
>VGXN01000214.1 GCA_016873335.1 Phycisphaerae bacterium
CGGTTGATCCTGCGGCGCCGGTGGCCGACCGTCACGACTTCGCCGTCGGTGGAGACCACCGCGTAGCAGCGCGCGAGGCGCTCCAAGTGCTTCGCGCGCGGATCCGAGCGCAGGAGGCGGCGCCGTGCAGCCTTGTCGAAGTAGAGCACCACGGCGCCGTGGTGGTCGAAGGCCTCGCGACCGAACTCGAGGAGAAGCTCGAGCGCGTCGGCTCGGATGGCCCGCTGCTGCATCCGGGCCTGGGCGTGCCTGGAGAGCTCGGGGAGCATGGCCGCCGCCTCAATCTCGGAGCAAGTGGATCACGCCGAGCGCGATCCACGGCAGGAGGACGATCACCACGTCAAGGGGGATGGACACGCCGATCATGGCGCCACCGCGAAGCCGGAGAGGTTGATGTGCAGCTGCGGTTCGCCGGGCTCGAGGCCGGCGGGGGAATCGTTGATGACTTGCATCTGGACCTCCCAGTTTGGGCTATGGGAATCCAGTATGAGGGCCGGGTGGCTCAAGGCGTGAGCCACCTGGAGGGGTAAGCTGCGTCATGGCCAAGAATCTCTTCGACCCTGCTTCCCCCAAGCCCTTTGCGTTGAGCCGCTCGAAGGTGGACCTCTTCATCGAGTGCCCGAGGTGCTTCTACCTGGACCGGCGCCTCGGCATCGGGCGGCCCGCGGGGTTCCCGTTCAACCTCAACTCGGCGGTGGACGCGCTCCTGAAGAAGGAGTTCGACGCGTACCGGCAGCGCGGCGAGCCGCACCCCTACATGCGTGCAGCGGGCCTGAACGCCGTGCCCCACGCACACCCGCAGCTCGATGCCTGGCGAGCGAACTTCAAGGGCGTGCGCACGGTGCACGAGGCGACGCGGCTTGAGCTCTTCGGCGCGATCGACGACCTGTGGCGCGACCTGGAGAGCGGCGAGCTCATCGTGGCCGACTACAAGGCGACCTCGAAGGAGAGCGAGGTCACGCTCGATGCCGACTGGCAGGACGGCTACAAGCGCCAGATGGAGTTCTACCAGTGGCTGCTGCGCCGGCAGGGTCTTGCCGTCTCGAACCGCGGCTGGTTCGTCTACTGCAACGGCCGGCGCGACCTGGGCTCTTTCGGCAACCACCTGGAGTTCCGCGTAAAGCTCATCCCCTACGACGGCGACGACGGCTGGATCGAGGCTAAGCTCGCGGCGATCCGGCAAACGCTCTCGGCGCCGC
>VGXN01000215.1 GCA_016873335.1 Phycisphaerae bacterium
ATACCAATCCTCACTGATGGT
Source organism: Phycisphaerae bacterium (assembly GCA_016873335.1). GTDB lineage: Bacteria > Planctomycetota > Phycisphaerae > Phycisphaerales > SM1A02 > F1-60-MAGs104. Next base: position 22 of record VGXN01000215.1, read on the forward strand.
GACCGATGGCGGCCCAGTCGCGCAGGCCGATGGACATGATCTTCCAGGGCTGGTCGATGAGGGCGTTCCAGGCGGCACAACAGAGGGCGAGGATGTCGTCATAGCTATTGAAGATGCGGTTGGAGAGCCAGTTCTGTCGCATGAACTGCCAGATGTTCTCGGTCGGATTGAGCTCGGGCGAACGAGGCGGCAAGGGCATGAGGGTGATGTTATTGGGCACGACGAGCGCCTTTGCGCCATGCCAGCCGGCTTGATCGAGGATCAGGATGGCGTGGGCGCCGGCCGTGATGCGGCGGGCGATCTCGTCGAGGTGCAACTGCATGGCGGCGGTGTTGCAGGCGGGCAGGACGAGGGCCGCACCGGTGCCGCGCTCGGGGCAGATGGCACCGAACAGATAGGCCGACTGGGTGCGCTGATCGTGCGCGGCACGCGGACGGGTGCCCTTTCTCGCCCAGCGATAGGTCAGCTTGTTCTTCTGGCCGACCCTCATCTCGTCCTGAAACCAGACCTCGAGCGGCGTGCTGGGCGGGGTTGCGTCGCGGACGTCCGCCACGCGCGCGGCGAAGTTTTTTTGAACGCCGCGATCAGCCCGGCGTCCTGCTTGTAAGCGCGCGGCCGGGCGCTCAGATGGGCGTAGCCCATGCGTTTGAGCATCCGATAGACCGTGTCGTCGGAGACCGAGATGCCGAACTCCTCGGCGATCCACTGCACCAGATCGCAGGCCCGCCAGCGCACCACGCCGTCTACCGCCGGGATCGGTCCGCGCTCGATGAGCGCCGCGAGCTTCTTCCGTTGCGCCGCACTGAGCTTGGGTGTGGCGCCGGGCGCCGCCTGGTTGATCAGGCCTTCAGGCCCCGCCTCATTGAAGCGATGGGCCCAATCCCGCAGCGTCTGGCGGTCCATGCCGCCCTGCTTCGCTGCCGCGGCCCGCGACGCCCCGTCGATCACCGCCGCCAGCGACAACAGCCGGCGCGCCTGCGCCACGTCCTGACAGCGCGTAGCCAGTCCCCTCAGCTGCGCGCTCGTGTAGTCCCTTCGCACGGCAATCGGCTGACCCATGGCAAACCTCCGAATCGGTTCGCCTCTCTATGAATCACAACGCCGATCGCCTGGGAATCCCCCGCGAGTCAGCCTCAACGCGGATTGGTATTAGGCCTCAGCAACCTCGGCGTCAT
>VGXN01000216.1 GCA_016873335.1 Phycisphaerae bacterium
TCAGAATCGACGAACCCGTCGAAGCCGAAGGGCAGTTATCATTGGCAGTGCCAGCGCTCGTAGCTCAACGGATAGAGCATTTGACTTCGGATCAAAGGGTTGGGGGTTCAAGTCCCTCCGAGCGCGCCAATAAACACAAGTGTTTTCTCGAAATTGCTCTCTTCAAAAACTCTGAGGGGGCAATGAGGGGCAACTGCGTCAGGTCCCACGAACTTTCCTGAAGAAGACGCAAGTGCCAACACCGAATTTATGAATTCTGAGATGTTGTTAGATGCTTAGAAATAGTTCAAGCGAACTGTTTTATCCGAATGCTCTGATTGGACGAACATAATTTGTGCCGCCCTTGAGACTCAAGAAACTTGTCTCGTCAGCAAAATATTGTGTCCAGGCATATCTCGGGTGACTTTCAGACGAACTCCAATAGTGTCCGACTGAAAAACCACCAAAGCCTCGCGCTCGCAAAACGCTCGACATCAAATACAGTTCATCTTTTGACGGCAAATACCAGTCGGCAACGCCACCAAAGACAAGATTGTCAGCGAGACCCGCCGCAAAGGTCACTGGCGAAACTCCTGTCTGTCGGGAAAGTATTGCGTTTGTATTTGCTTGTCCCATTCCGATTGCAGTATTCGCCAATCGACTCGCGGCCTGACCGACACTGCTCGAGTAGACACCTCCACCGTGGCAGTTAACGTCAGGCGAATTTGATCTGTCTTGAAAACATTGCACCATGTCAGCGACCCAAATCACACGTGGGTCGACGGTTTTACCATTCCAAGAGTTTGGCGCTGCCTCTAGATACCTGCAAGCCGTATTACATGCCGTACCTGGCGCAGTGAACGCTGTCTCAGAAACAAAAAATATTATTCCACCACCTGGTCCAATGTCGCCGACGACACATTGCCTATTCACGGTGCATTTCTTTGACGCAGGCTTTGTCGACGCCGGCAACGGCGCAAGTTTGCGCCACTTTCGTTTTGTACCGTAATCAGCACAAATTAAAACATCTTTTTTTGTCAATTGAATATCGTTGACTTTGCTACATGCTCCGCCATCTTTGGCAGTCGTTGCTGAGACGGGCAGGGCACAAATAAGAGAACCCACCGCAATGGCAACAATGCATGCAATAAGACGTTGAGCAAAACGAGACATGGCTTAACTCTATTGATTTCAAACCACGGTTCACAAC
>VGXN01000217.1 GCA_016873335.1 Phycisphaerae bacterium
TTTCAAACAATTTCAAGCTATGAGTGTAATTTCTGCAAAAAAGATCTAACAGAAAGTTCTGTCATGCTTTACGGAATAAAAATGTGTCTTGACTGCTATGACAAACAAAAACTTTACCTTCAAAGGAGCATGAAAAAATGAAGTGCGAGTTTTGTGCGAATCCGGCCACTGAAAAACACCACATTAGCTACTTTCCAGAGATGACCATAGGCGTGTGTGCCTATCACGGCGACCAGGTGCACATACACCCGTTCCAATACGGCAGCTACATCAGATACCGCAGGGGCGACGCCAGCATATTTTATGACCAAAAAAGCAGAATAGACAAATTTTGTGAGAATATGTCTAGGGCAAGACGCCTTGAGAGGAGACGTATGCGATGACTCCGATGAAGCTACGCGTACACGTCATAGCCATAAATGGGAACATAGAGTTCTCGCTAAGCGCAGCACTTGAATCCAAGGCTGATAAAATCCACCTTCTTGCTGGTGAGAACAGGTCACAGGAAAACGATGCTGGACTGATTGAGAGAATTACCAAATCATGCAATAGCAAAAACATTGAAACTCAGGTTCATTATCACGACAAGACCGACGTTCCGAAGATCATCAAGTTAGGCAGAGACATCATATTGCTAGAGAGGGAAAACGACATTTACATCAATATTTCATCTGGAAATGCCGCACAGATAGTCGGCTTAGCTCATGCCGCGGGATCTTTTAATGACGGTGGGAATGTGCAGGTATATTCATGCGAGCCAGGCAAGACGAATAAATCTTGCAAGGCGCTAGACAAGTTCCAAATCAGGATATTAGACATACCAAAAATTCCACTGCCAGACAGAAATCAGAGACTTGCACTTGTGGAAATTGTCAAAGAGAAAAAGATAAGCAAGTCCAAGCTTGCGGATATTCTCAAACTCCGAAACATAATAACGCCAAACCCAGGTCCTGGCAATGCGCTTCAAGTTTCTGTGACAAACATGAATTCGAACATAATCCAGCCACTGGAAAAAAAGGGATTTATCAAGCAGACCAAGGTTGGCAGAAAGCACATCATAGAGCCGACAAGCCAGGGAATTGACGCATCGGTCTATTTTGGCGAGACGATGAGTGTACCCATGATGCAGTCAAATTTGGGTTCATTACATGGACGCATCAGAAATTGAACCCGATA
>VGXN01000218.1 GCA_016873335.1 Phycisphaerae bacterium
GGAGGCCGAGGTCGGCGGCCGCATGTTGGAGCGCCTCGACTACGTGAACCTGGCGCCGCGCCGGATCCTGGAGGCGGGCTGCGGGCGCGGGCGCGAATCCGTGGCGCTGCTCAAGCGCTACCCGGGCACCGCGCTGCTCGAGCTCGACTTCGCGCTGCCGATGTTGCGCCGGGAGCGAAGCTGGCTCGGGCGCCTGCGCGGGCGCGCCGGCGCCGCGCAGCTTTGCGGCGACTTCACGCGCCTGCCGCTCGCCGCCGCTAGCGTGGACCTGGTGTGGTCCAACATGGCGCTGCATTGGGCGGCTGATCCACCGGCCGCGCTGCGGGAGTTCGCGCGCGTGCTCGCCGCCGACGGGCTGTTGCTGTTCAGTACGCTGGGGCCGGACACCCTCGCGGAGCTGCGCGCCGCCGCGGGCGCGGCACGGGTGCACCACTTCGCCGACATGCACGACGTCGGCGACGCTCTGCTCGCGGCGGGTTTCTCCGCGCCCGTGATGGACGTGGAGCGTCTGACCATGAGCTACCCGGATGGCGAGGCGCTGCTCGCCGACCTGCGCGCGAGCGGCCAGACCTGCGCCGCGCCGGGGCGTTCGCGCGGGCTGGCGGGAAGGGGCTTGCGCAGCGCGCTCAGCGCCGCGCTGCAGGCGCGCATGCGCGACGGGCGCCTGCCTGTCACCTTCGAGGTGGTATACGGGCACGCCTGGAAGGGCGTGCCTCGCGAGCGGACGGAGGGTAGAATTATGGTGCAGTTTAGAAACCGCTCGCATTAGCCGCTTGCATGCGCAATCGGAGCAATTTCATCCCCTACTTGCTCGAGCAGGGGGCGGCCATGGTAAACCTGCGTGGTTTTTCTCATGGTCGCGAAAGGCTTGCGCAACTGCTCGGTCGGCAAGCTCATGCTGCGCTTCCCGCGCGATCCTGACCCGTCGCGCATGATCAGGAACCTGCAGCGCCTGCTCCGGGTTTCGCGCTTCGCCTGAATGGCCGGTGTGATACCATCATCATGCTTTGTCCGCTGATTCCATTCGATATTCCCGTTTTTCCGCGTTCGCCCGCAGGGCGCGTGCCTTCTACGCCCTGACCAAGCCGCGCGTGGTGTCGCTGATCGTGTTCACGGCGGTGATCGGCATGCTGCTCGCCACCCCCGGGATGGTTTCACCGCCGT
>VGXN01000219.1 GCA_016873335.1 Phycisphaerae bacterium
GCGCCGAAGCTGCGCGCAGAGCTGCGTCCGGGCGCGCGCATCGTCTCGCACCGGTTCGGCCTGGGCGACTGGCCGCCGGACCGGGAGATCGAGGCCGACGGGCACACGCTGCTGCTCTGGACCGTGCAGTAGTCGGGAGCCGGTTTCAGGGGACCTTGCCCAGCAGATCGACCAGTTCGGCGTTGAGGGATAGGTCGTAGCGACCCGCCTTGATACCCGCCTGCTTGCCGGCGCACAGCCCGCCAAGGTCGCGGACCTTGCCCATCTCCTCCTGGACACGCGCGAGGGCGATCGTGGTTGCGCCCGCGCTGGACTCGGTCGCCCGCTCCTGCCCCTGGCGCTCTTCTCCCCGGGTGCGCAACCGGTCCTCGGCTGCCAGCCTCCAGCGATCGGCACGTTCGAGCAGCGCGGCATTGCGCTCGCGGTAGGCCTTGAAGCGCGCTTCGGCCTGCGCCTCGGTCAGGAAACCCCTCTCCGCGCAGGCAAGCAGGGATTCGCCGACGTAGGAGGTCATGAAATTCTGCAGGGCAATGACGTGCCCGTACACATCGAGCAGCGCCGGCTGCGTCGGCTGCGCCGTGGCGACAGCCGGCAGCGCGAGAAGACCCGCCAGCGCCAGGGCGTTCAGGCGCACGTTCTGTGCCTTTCCCTGCACGTTTTCAGGACCTCGTCCGGGTCGCGCCGCCACCAGTCCAGCTCGGAGAATATTTCCACTTCGTCCAGGCCGGCATAGCCCGCCTGCTCCACCCAGCCGCGGATGCGCGGCAGGTCGATGACGCCATCGCCCATCATGCCGCGGTCGTTGAGCAGGTCGCGCGTCGGCACCAGCCAGTCGCAGATGTGGTACGCGAGGATGCGCTTGCGGCCCGCGCGCGCGATCTGCGCCTCGAGCTTCGGATCCCACCAGGTGTGGTAGACGTCCACCGCGACGCCCAGCGCGCTTTGCGCGCCCGTTCCGTCTTCCCCCAGGGCATCGCAGATATCCAGCGCCTGCTCCAGCGTGTTGATGCAGGCGCGCTCGGCGGCCTGCATCGGGTGCAGCGGCTCGATGGCAAGGGGCACCCCCGCGGCGCGCGCCTCGGGCAGGATCAGGCCGATGCACTCCTGCACCCGCTCGCGGGCGCGCGCAATGTCCTTCGAGCCCGGCGCCA
>VGXN01000220.1 GCA_016873335.1 Phycisphaerae bacterium
TGCCGCTTCTCTGGTCCAGCAGCACGATGCGCACGCCGTTGTTGAGAAAGGACAGTTCGCGCAATCGCTTGGCGAGGATGTCGTAGTGGTAGTCCACGCTGCCGAAGATGCTGCGCGAGGCGAGGAAATGCACTTCCGTCCCCCGCTTCTCGGTGGTCCCGGTGACGCGCAGCGGCGCGGTCGGTGCGCCGTCCGCGAACTCGATCTGGTGCGCCTTGCCGTCGCGCCAGATCGTGAGGCGCAACCAGCTGGAGAGCGCATTCACCACCGAGACGCCGACGCCATGCAGGCCGCCCGAGACCTTGTAGGTGTTGGAATCGAACTTGCCGCCAGCGTGCAGCTCGGTCATGACGATCTCGGCCGCCGAGCGCTTCTCCTCGTCGTCTTCCTTGGTCCCGGTCGGAATGCCGCGGCCGTTGTCCAGCACCGACACCGAGTTGTCGGTGTGGATGGTGACCAGGATCTCATCGCAGAAGCCGCCGAGCGCCTCGTCGACGGCGTTGTCCAAAACCTCGAACACCATGTGGTGCAGGCCCGTGCCGTCGGAGGTGTCGCCGATGTACATCCCCGGGCGCTTGCGCACCGCCTCCAGGCCCTTCAGGATCTTGATCGAATCCGAGTCGTAGCCGTCTGATTCAAGCTGCTGCTGCTCCGGCTTGTCCACTGCGTCAGATCCTCATCGGCATGACGACGTACCGGAAATCGGGCTCCGTCGGGAACTGCAGCAGCGCGCTGGAGGCCGAATCGCCAAAGCTGCAGTGCACCTCGGCGCCGGCGACGTTGTTCAGCGCGTCGAGCAGGTAGTTGACGTTGAAGCCGATGTCCAGGGCGTCGCCCTTGTAATCCACCTCCAGCGTCTCCTCGGCTTCCTCCTGCTCGGTGTTGGAGGACACGATCTTGAGCGTGCCATCGGTGAGCACCCAGCGCACGCCGCGGAACTTCTCGTTGGACAGGATCGCGGCGCGCTGCAGCGCCTGGCGAAGGGCTTCGCGCTTGATCGAGAGCTTGTTTTTGTTGCCTGCAGGAATCACCCGGGTGTAGTCCGGGAACTTGCCGTCGATCAGCTTGGACACCAGGTCGACGCTGCCGAAGGAGAATGCGGCTTGCGAGGCGGCGAGTTCGACGCGGATCTCGTCATCGACCTCGCCCA
>VGXN01000221.1 GCA_016873335.1 Phycisphaerae bacterium
TCAGGCCGACTTCGGCGAGGCGCTGGCTGTGATCGGCGGGGTGGAACGGAAGATCCACTTCTTCGCGATGGACCTGCCGCACAGTGATGCCGGCTTCGTGCAGGCCTATCCGGCGGAGACGACGGAGTCGTTCTGCGCCGGTCACGTGGCGGCGTTCGACTTCTTCGGCAAGGTGCCGCGGTCGATCCTGTACGATAACACCAAGATCGCGGTGGCGCGGATCCTGGGAGATGGCCGCCGCCAGCGGACCCGCGTGTTCGGCGAGTTGCAGTCGCACTACCTGTTCACCGACCGGTTCGGTCGGCCTGGCAAGGTCGAGGGTCTGGTCGGCTGGATCCGGCGGAACCACCTGGTGCGGTTGCCGCATGCCGCCAGCTTTGACGCGCTCAACGAGGATCTGCTGACAGCGTGCCGCCGTCGTCTCGGCGATCGGCTGCGCGGTCACGACGCGACGATCGGGGAGCGGATGGCGCGGGACCTGGCGGCGTTCCACGATCTGCCTCCGACGCCCTATGACGCCTGCGAGAAGCAGGCTGGCCGGGTCAGTTCGCAGTCGCTGGTGCGCTATCGCGGCACCGACTACTCGGTGCCAACCGCCTGGGGCCACCGCGAGGTCGTGGTTCGTGGCTACGTCCACGAGGTGGTGATCTCGTGCGGTGCCGAGATCATCGCCCGGCACGTCCGATCCTATGAGCGGGAAGACTTCGTGTTCGATCCGCTGCACTATCTGGCGCTGCTCGAGCGCAAGATCGGGGCACTCGACCAGGCGGCACCGTTGGCCGGCTGGGAACTGCCCGAAGCGTTTGCCACGCTGCGCCGCCTGCTCGAGGCGCGCATGGGCAAGCAGGGCAAGCGCGAGTTCGTCCAGGTGCTGCGGCTGATGGAGGTGTTCAGGATTGATGACGTCGCGGCCGGCGTGCGCGATGCCATTGATCGCGGCGTGATCGGCTTCGATGCGGTCAAGCACCTGGTGCTGTGCCGCATCGAGCGCCGGCCGCCGCGCCTCGATATGAGCGTTTATCCCTACCTGCCGAACGCCACCGTGGCGACGACGTCGGCCAGGACGTACATGGACCTGCTCACCGGGGTGACGTCATGACCGACACGCCCCAGCTTCTGCTCGGCCATCACCTCAAGGTGCT
>VGXN01000222.1 GCA_016873335.1 Phycisphaerae bacterium
GCCGGTTACCTCGCGAAGGCCAAGCCAGAGGTTGTCGATCAGACGCGGCGCATGCTTGCGGAGGCGCAGGCAGACCTGCTCGCGGCGCAGCGTGCGCTCGATGCAGTGATGACGAGAGCCTGACGAGATTCGCATCATCGTGCGGGAGTCGTGCGCAACCGCACCGATATGCTTGGCGCATGACGAGCGTAAGTGCGGCGCAACGCCTCGGTGAGAAAGCGCTGGCGCTGCAGGGCTCGGGGCAGCATGACAAGGCGGTCGAGTTGGTCCGTCTGCACCTGCGCATGCGACCGAAGGACTCGATGGCCTTGAGCATCATGGGCGTGCTGCTGCGGGGCGTTGGAGCGGTGGAAGAGTCGGAGCAGTGGTTGCGCCGTGCGATCACGCTGGAGCCGGACAACGCGACGTGCCACTATCACCTCGGGGTGACGCTGGCGATGGCCAAGCGGCATCGCGACGCGATTGCGCACTGGGAAATCGCCGCGCGTTTGCTGCCGAACTTTGGTGCACCGTGGATCGCGCTCACGGGCGCATACGCCGATGTGAACGAAGCCGAACGCGGCATTGAGGCGGCGCAGGTCGCCATGCGACTTGCGCCAGGCGAGCCTGGTTCGAGGGCGAATCTCGCGCTTGCGCTCGCCAAGGCCGGCCGCACGGAAGAGGCGTGCGAGATGTACCGCATGGTGGTCGAGAAGTTCCCGGGCGATCCTCGCCGGCACTCTGACTACCTGCTCACGATGAACTATCTGGTGCTCCCGCGCGAGGGAGTGCTTCAGGCGCACCGTGCGTTCGGACATGCCTGCCATCCGCGAAGAGCCGCTGCAGCAACGGATCCGTCGCCGGATCGCGCCATCCGACTTGGCATCATGTCGGGCGACCTCCACGACCACTCCGTCTCATTCTTTGCTGAATCGTTCGTCGGAGACCGCCCGACCGATGTGGAGGCAATCGCCTTCCCAACAATCGCATGCTCTGCCAGCGATGCCACGGGCGCGCGAATGCGCAAACTGTTCGACCGCGTGGTGGATGTCTCGTCGATCGACGACGACACGCTTGACGCAGCGATCCGCTCGGAACGCATCGATGTCCTTGTGGAACTGTCGGGGCACACGGGCGGCAA
>VGXN01000223.1 GCA_016873335.1 Phycisphaerae bacterium
CACCGCGCCGATTTCCGCCGCCTCGGCCTAGAGCCAATTCCACTCTGATTGAATCGAAGGGGGTTCCAAACCCGGCTTTGTTCTGATTCAAGATGCTGGCTGGATTGAGGAGGCCAGCATGGATGCCAAGGATCCTGTCCAACGATCTTCGGCTGCGGGTTGTTGAGGCGGTCGAGGCTGGGGCTTCGCGTCGGCAGGCTGCGGCGCGGTTCGGGGTCGGGGTATCGAGCGCGATCCGCTGGATGCAGGCGTGGCGGGAACGCGGCGATGTTGCCGCCAAGCCGCAAGGCGGCGACCGACACTCGCACCGCATCGAGGCGCAAGCGTCCTTTCTTCTGCGCCAGATCGAGCGGACGCCGGACGTGACGCTGGCCGAGCTGCAAGCGAAGCTGCGGGCGCGCGGCGTGGCGGTCGGCATCGGCACGGTGTGGCGGTTCTTCGAGCGGCGCGGGATCAGCTTCAAAAAAAACCGCGCACGCCGCCGAGCAAAGTCGGCCTGACGTCGAACGGCGGCGCTGGGCCTGGTTCGAGAGCCAGCCCGATCTCGATCCCGAGCGGCTGGTCTTCATCGACGAGACCGGGGCCACGACCAAGATGGCGCGCCTGCGCGGCCGCTCGAAGCGTGGCGAGCGTTGCCGCGCCGCGATCCCGCACGGCCATTGGAAGACGATCACCTTCACCGGGGCCTTGCGCCTGCGCGGGCTGAGCGCTCCGATGGTGCTCGACGGTCCGATGGATGGCCTCGCCTTCCGCGCCTATGTCGAGCAGGTGCTGGTGCCCACCCTCAAGCCCGGCGACGTGGTGATCATGGACAATCTGCCCGCCCACAGGGTCAGCGGCGTCCGCGAAGCCATCGAGGCGGCCGGCGCATCTCGCCTGTTCTTGCCGCCCTACAGCCCCGAGTTCAATCCCATCGAGCAGGCCTTCGCCAAACTCAAAGCCCTGCTCCGCAAAACCGCCGCGCGCACCGTCGATGCCCTCTGGGACGCCATCGTCGATGCCATCGATCGTTTCACGCCCGACGAGTGTGCAAGCTACTTCCGAAACTCGGGATACGAACCAGAATGAACGGAAAATGCTCTAGCCGTAGGGTCAGAGCCACTCGATGTAGAAATC
>VGXN01000224.1 GCA_016873335.1 Phycisphaerae bacterium
CGTGACCCAATCTACCGTCGCCGGCGTTTCGCGGCTGAAATCAGCGAGTTATGCGTGCGCTGGTGCATCACGTGTCGGCTGAGCGATCGGGACCTCGTCGCCCTGATGGCCGAGCGCGGATTGGGGGGGTCCACACGACGATCCTGCGGTGGGTGATCCGGTACGTGGTGCCGGAGTTCGAAAAACGCTGGGGCCGACGGGCCCGAAAGATCCACTCATCCTGGCGGGCAAGACCGTCGACTTTCTGCTCCGACCCGATCGGGGCATTGCGGCGGCGCAGGCCTTCTTTCGCAAGGCATTGGCCAGCAGCCTGCCGCGGTGGCCGCGCAAGATCACGCTCGACGGGCATGTCCCGAGTCATCAGGCGCTGCGGCGCCTGCGCCGGGAGGATCCGAAGTGGAAGTATGTGCTCGTCAGGAGCTGTCCCTACCTGGACAACCTCATTGAGCAGGATCATCGTGCGATCAAACGCCGCTGTGCTGCCATGCTGGGCTTCAAATCGTTCCGCAATGCGGCCATAACACTCGCGGGCATCGAGTTGGCGCATCGAATTCGCAAGCGACAGTTCTCGTTCGGGCCGGGGCGTCAGTGGCGGAGGCAGTCACTCAAGCAGCTTTGGGACCGGGCTCTCGTTTCAGCCTAATGGCGAGAGCAGAGCCGGCGAATCGCCTGCCTTCTCCTGCCGCCAATGCACCAGAACCCGGGGGGCCGGCCGCGCCATACGAAGCGCGCTCAATATACTCCTGCGATCCGGCGCGTGTACATTCGGCGGCATGGCAGCACCCACCGGGCGGGCTATCAGATCGCCACCCATGCCAATGGCGACGCGGCGATTGACGATGTGCTGTTCGCCTATCGCGAGGCGCTGGCGGAACGGCCGAGGCCCGATCATCGCTTTCGCGTGGAGCACGCGCAGATGACACGCGACGATCAGCTCGATACGATGAAGGCGCTTGGCGTCTCTCCATCCTTCTTCGTCTCGCACACGTATTTCTGGGGCGACCAGCATCGCGACATCTTCCTGGGACCGGAGCGCGGCGCACACATCAGCCCCCTGGCAGCCGCCGTCGCGCGCGGCATCCGCTTCTCGATTCACCTCGACAGCAAC
>VGXN01000225.1 GCA_016873335.1 Phycisphaerae bacterium
TACCATCCAAGACATCGACAGCCGCAGAAGGAGATGTGCGCATGTTTCTTCGAATGATCTATGACGAGAAGTTGGCTCAAGCGGCCTACCTGATCGGTTGCCAGCGCACGGGCGAGGCGATCGTGATCGATCCCGAGCGCGATGTCGACGGCTATGAACGCGTTGCCGCGGCGCATGGGCTGCGCATCGTGGCTGTTGCGGAGACGCATATCCATGCGGACTTCATCTCGGGCGGGCGGGAACTCGCCGAGCGCGGCGCGAAGGTGTATGTCTCCGACGAGGGCGATGCGGACTGGAAGTATCAGTGGCTCGACAAGAAGGTGGGCGGCGGCAGCTACGTCCATCAATTGCTCAAAGGTGGCGACACCTTCCGAATCGGCAAGATTGAGTTCCGCGCTGTCCACACTCCAGGTCACACACCAGAGCATCTCTGCTTCATGGTGACGGATCTCGGTGGGAACGCTGACAAGCCCATGGGTGTTGCCACGGGCGACTTCGTCTTCGTTGGGGATCTGGGCCGACCAGACCTGCTTGAGTCTGCGGCGGGATTCGCCGGCCAAGCGGATGCATCGGCACATCGCCTGTACGCAACGGTCCGCAAGTTCATGGAGTGGCCGGATTACCTGCAGATTTGGCCGGCCCACGGCGCTGGAAGTGCGTGTGGCAAGGCGCTCGGAGCAGTCCCGACCACCACGGTTGGCTACGAGAAGATGTTCAATCCGTCGATTCTTGCCGCGCGCAGTGAGCAGGGCTTTGTGGACCACATCCTCGATGCGCAACCTGAACCACCGCTGTATTTCGCGCGCATGAAACGCGACAACAAGATGGGGCCGCGAGTGCTCGGCAGCGTTCCAACACCGCCGCGCGTGACGGCGGCAGACCTGCGCCGCATCGACGGCACGCGCACCGCGATCATTGACACCCGTCCGTGGGCTGCGTTTCGCGCGGGCCACATCCGCGGTGCGCTGCATCTGCCGCTGACTGGTTCGTTCAGCACCGATGCGGGATCGCTGATCGCCGAGCACGAGCCAATGCTGATCGTGGTCGAGGCTGCGCACGTCGATGAGGCGGTGCGGGATCTGATTC
>VGXN01000226.1 GCA_016873335.1 Phycisphaerae bacterium
CCACCGGCACCGTCTCCGACGGCGTCGGACGCGGCACCGAAGTGCACGTCGAAACCCCGGCGTACGTGGCCCACGGCCTGCGCGTCGATGGTGAACTCGTGTACTGCAACGCATTCGCCAACTGACCCCTACGCCCGCAGGACTGCCGCCGCCAACTGAGTGCTCGGTTTGGCACTCGGCCGCCCGCGCGGCCAGCATCAATACGTCGGTTCTACCGACGGCAGGCCACCCGGTGTCTCTCCGCCGAGCGCCGGGGGTCTGCGTTGGTGCTTCGCCGCCGGCTCTACACTCGCCGTAGCGACGCACCGTGCCGATGAGTTAGAGGAGGAACCATGAAGTTGTTTCCGGGTCTCACGTTCTCGTGGAAGCGCGCGCTCGGCGTGACCGCCGCCAAACGAAAAATCTCGCGCGCGACGGGCATCCCGCTTACTCGCCAGGGCCGACGTTCGAAACTCGGCAAGTGGCTGGGGATGCGCTGAGATGAAGATCTTTTCTGCACCGAAGTCCACCGACAAAGATGCCGTGATCGGCGGTGTCGGCGCCGCGTTGGGAATGGCAATCACCTGGCTGCTCTGCGACTGGTTGCTCGACGGCAGTGCTCCGATTCTTGTGATGTCGATGGGTGCGTCGGCGGTGCTGTTGTTCGCCACCCCGACGAGCCCGCTCGCCCAACCCGGCCCGGTGATCGTTGCGCACACGCTCGGCGCAGTGTTCGGCGTTGCGGCAGCAACGTGGATCGACAACACCGCACTGGCAATGGCCATCGCGGTGGGGTTGACCGCGGGTGTCATCATTCGTTTCGGCATCACGCATCCACCGAGTGGTGGCACGGCGTTGAGCGCGGTCGTCGGTGGGGACGCAATCACCAAACTCGGGTGGGAGTTCATCTGGCGACCGGTGTTGCTGAATGCGGTGGTGCTCGTGGTGCTGGCGGTCGCGGTGAACGCGCCGTTCGCGTGGCGTCGATATCCAGTTCGCACGTAATGCAACGTCGCACCGCGCTCGTCACGGGCTGCGGCTCGCCGAGTGGTATCGGGTTTGCGACGGC
>VGXN01000227.1 GCA_016873335.1 Phycisphaerae bacterium
AGACCCATGCCCGCTGCCGCCGCCTCGCTTGCGCGCTGGCGAAGCGCGGGCTGGGCAAGGGCGACACCGTCGCGGCGATGCTGGCCAACACCCCGGAGATGGTCGAATGCCATTTCGGCGTGCCGATGGCCGGCGCGGTGCTCAACACCCTCAACACGCGCCTCGATGCCGAGGCCATCGCCTTCATGCTGGACCACGGCGAGGCAAAGTTGCTGATCACCGATCGGGAGTTCTCCCCCACCATCGAGAAGGCGCTGCAGCTCGCCAGACACAGGCCCTTCGTGGTGGACGTGGACGACAGCGAGTACCGCGGGGAAGGCAAGCGCCTCGGCGAAACCGACTACGAGAAATTCATCGCGGCGGGCGATCCCGCGTTTGCCTGGAAGCTGCCGGATGACGAGTGGGATGCGATTTCCCTCAATTACACCTCCGGCACCACCGGCGACCCCAAGGGCGTGGTCTACCACCACCGCGGCGCGTACCTGAACGCGGTGTGCAACATCATCACCTGGGGCATGCCGCAGCACGCGGTGTACCTGTGGACGCTGCCCATGTTCCACTGCAACGGCTGGTGCTTCCCCTGGACCATGGCGGCCAATGCGGGCACCAACGTCTGCCTGAGGAAGGTGGAGGCGAAGGCCATCTTCGATGCCATCCGCACGCACAAGGTGTCGCACTACTGCGGCGCGCCGATCGTGCACTCGACGCTGATCAACGCCCCGGCCGAGCTGCGCCAGGGCATTTCCCATCGCGTCCACGGCATGGTGGCCGCCGCCGCGCCGCCGGCGGCGATGATCGAGGGCATGGAGCGCCTGGGCTTCGACATCACCCATGTCTACGGCCTGACCGAGGTCTACGGCCCGGCCACGGTCTGCGCCAAACACGAGGAGTGGAACGCGGTGGACATCGCCGAGCGCACGCGCCTCAACGGCCGCCAGGGCGTGCGCTACCTGATGGAGGAGGGGCTCACCGTCATGGACCCGGAGACCATGCGGCCGGTGCCCGCCGACGGC
>VGXN01000228.1 GCA_016873335.1 Phycisphaerae bacterium
GCGATCCTCCGCAGCGCGCCCACGATCGAACAAGTCCGCGCAGCGGTGGTTCATCCCGATCCGACCAAGGTGCTGCTATGCGTCGCAGCGCTGCTCGTCAATCTCATTGCCTGCGGTGGCATCTTTCATGCACTGCTCTCGCCGTTCGGACGCATTGGACGGTTCGAGATGGTTCAGCTCATCGCCACATCAAGCGTGCTGAACTATCTGCCGCTGCGACCCGGCCTTGTCGGGCGCATCGCGCATCAGGATGTGGTCAACGGAATCCCACTTCGGCGATCGGCCGTCTCCGTCGTGGAAGCAGGCATTGTTTGTGCGTTTTCGATCGTGTGGCTCGCGGGTGCGGTCGCGGTGGCGCAGTGGAGCGGAATGCACTTGCTCGGTTGGATCATGGCCGCGATGCCCTCGCTCGGTTGGTGTGCGAGACGCTCAGCCGATCCGACGACCGCGCAGCGCCTACTCAACTCGCTTGCGTGGCGACAAGTCGATCTGCTCGCGTGGGGTACGCGCTACTGGGCAGTGTTCGGACTGCTTGGCGTGTCGCTGTCGCCGCTTGACTGTGCACGCGCCGTGTGCATCGGGGGGGCGGCGAATCTGGTGCCGTTCATCGGCAATGGTCTGGGCATCCGCGAGTGGGCCATTGGACTCGCAGGCGAACGCATGGCACTGTGGAGCACGGATGTGGGGCTCGCCGCAGAACTGCTGAACCGCGCAGCGGACATCGCCGTAGCTGTGCCGATTGGAATCATCTGTGCGGTACCGATTGGGCGCCGCCTTCGCGCAGCGATGGCGGGCCGTGGCGAAACCATCGCCAGTTGATGCACTACATTCGAGCGGTGGCTGATGTGCGCTCAGCAAGCGATGGCATCGATTTGGCGGTGGTCATTACTGCCTGCAACAGCATGCGAACGATCGAGCGTTGCATCTCGAGTGTGCATCCGATCGCCACCGCCGTGATCGTTGTGGACAGTGGCAGCACGGATGGAACGGTCGAGGCATGTCAGCGACTTGG